>RZZR01000048.1 GCA_009929795.1 Deltaproteobacteria bacterium
GCCCACAAGCATGAACAGGACGGCTGTCAGAAGCCCGGAAAACCCGACACGAATCTCGAACCCAGTGGTCTTGCCTTGCTGCTTTTTGGATTTTTGCGATTTGGTCATGGTCCTCAATTCTACCGACACGGAAAAAAACAATCTTCCGCCGCCGGACTCACATGGTTTCCGGGGCCTGGACCCCGAGCAGGTCCAGCCCGTTTCGCAACACCGCGCGCACGGCCGTCAGAAGGCCCAGGCGGGCTTGGACCAACTCTTCGTCCTCACCCGAAAGAATATGATGGACCGTGTAGTAACGATGAAGCAATCCAGCCAGGCCCTGGAGGTAATAGGCCACGTGATGCGGGCTCAGGCCCGTGGCCGCCTGGACAAGGGCGTCCTCGAAGCGATCCATTTGCTTGAGCAGGGCTAAATCCTCGTCCGTGCCCAGCCTGGACAAGACCGAATCAGGCAAAGCTTCGAGCGTGGGCCTTCGCTCCCCGGCCTTGGCCAGCAAGGAACAAATTCTGGCGTACGCATACTGCACGTAATAGACGGGGTTGTCCATGGACTGTTCCTTGACCTTGTCCAGGTCAAAGTCCAGATGGCTGTCGCTCCGCCGGGACAGAAAGATGAAACGGGCCGCGTCAACACCCACCTCGGCGCAGACGTCGGCAAGGGTCTCGAACTCGCCTGAACGGGTGGACATGGCCACCTGCTCTCCGCCCCGCAAGAGGTTGACCAGCTGAACCAAGATCACGCCCAGGCTCTCGGGCGAGCGGCCCAAAGCCTGCATGGCCGCCTTCATCCTCGGCACGTAGCCGTGGTGGTCGGCCCCCCAGATGTCGACCATGAAATCGAACCCCCGGTCCACCTTGTCGGCGTGATAGGCGATGTCCGAGGCGAAATAGGTCAGGCTGCCATCGGACTTGCGCAACACCCGGTCCTTGTCGTCACCGAAGCGGGTCGAGGCGAACCACAGAGCCCCGTCCTGCTCATAGGCCAGCCCCCGGGTTAAAAGGTCGTCCAGGGTTTGACGGACCCGGCCCGAATCCAAAAGGGATTGCTCGGAAAACCAGACTTGATGCTCAGCCCGAAAGACCCGCAGATCCTCGCGGATTCCGTCCAGGATAACCCGCATGGCCCATTCACGACAAAAGTCCTGAGCCTTGGCCTCCTCCCAGTCCAGGAGGCCGTCGCCGTGGGCCTCGCGGATGGACCCGGCGATGTCCCCCACGTATCCGCCCTGATAGCCGTCCTCGGGAAATGGGATATTTTGTCCGGCCTGCTGGCGATAACGGGTCCAGACTGACAATCCCAGAATACGCATCTGTCGACCCGCGTCATTCAGATAGTACTCGGTGTCAACCTCGTGCCCGGTGCGCCGAAGGATGCGGGTCAGGGCATCGCCCACGGCCGCTCCTCGTCCGTGCCCGATATGCAGAGGCCCTGTCGGGTTTGCAGACACGTATTCCACCTGGACCTTGCGCCCTCGGCCAAAGTCGATCCTTCCGAAGTCTCGATCCTCGGCCAGCACCGTCGGGACCAGGGCCTGCCAAAAAACCGGCTTGAAGGCGAAATTCAAGAACCCGGGCCCGGCCGTCTCGATCCTGTCAATCTCTTCCCATTCGGCCCTGACCCGCTCCGCGATCCGCTCGGCCAAAATCCTGGGCTGGCATCTTGCTTCCGGGGCCAGGATCATGGCCGCATTGGTGGCCACGTCCCCGAACCGGGCATCCTTGGGTGGGGCGATCTGTATCCGGTCCGTCCAGGTCAGGCCCAATTCGTCTATCAGGCCTTTCAACCTGCGGTTCACATAACTTTCAGCTCTCATCTACGGCCGCCATTATCTGATTTCTAAGCACCGAGACCTCCGCCATATTCGATACCTGCCTGGCCTCGAAGGACTGCTCCGCGTTCTTGAGAATCTGGCCGGCCATCCTGGTCAGCACACCCTTGGGTCCAAACTCCAGGAACAATCCGACACCGTTATTGTGCATGGCCTGAATCAACCCGGTCCATCGGACCGATTCGACCATCTGATTTCGCATCAATGCCTTGATCCGCTCCGAGGTCCGCTCGGGTCGGGCCGTGGCGTTAAAAAATACGTCCACCTCGGCGTCCCGCCAGGTCAGACGATCGAGGTGTCTGGCCAGTTCATTGGAGGCCTCGGCCATCAGGGGAGAGTGGAAGGCCCCGCTCACCGGCAGGGGCACAGCCCGGCCCTTGCGGCCGGAACAGAGCTCGCAGGCTCTCCGGACACTGTCCACGGACCCGCTGAGCACGAACTGGGCCGGGGTGTTGAAATTAGCGATGCGCAACTCTCCGGGCATGGCCGCCCGGACCTCGTCTACGACCTCCCGCACGGCCTCCTCGTCCAGGCGTAACACCGCGGCCATGGCCCCCGGGGCCCGGCTTCCGGCCTCGGCCATCAGACGCCCCCGCAGGGAAACAGCCGAGAGGGTCTCGTCCAGACCGAGGACCCCGGCAGCGAACAGGGCCGAATACTCGCCCAGCGAGTGACCGGCCATGGCCGCCACCCGCAGGCCCTTCGCGGCCCATGCCCAGAGCCCGACATTGACAACGGTCAGAGCCGGCTGCAAATACCTCGTGTCGGCCATCAGGGGATGCTCGGCCTCCCAGTAGACCTCACGCAGAGGCAGGCCCGAAGCCTTTTCGGCCCGCTTCCAGAGGTCCATGGCCTCGTCCCAGAACTCGGCCAGATCCCGGCCCATGTTCGGTTCCTGAGATCCCTGCCCGGGGAAGACCGCCCCTACGGCGGCCATATGTATTTGTTCCATCCCGATGCCCCTCCCTCGTGACGTGGTGCCCTATCTAACCGGACAGGCCCATGAGGTAAAGAAAAAAGAAGGACGCCGAAACCGGACCCCATGCCCCAGCCCATAGAATCTCCGACCCCGGACGACGTCGTCCGTCGGGCTCTGGCCCTGAAAGCGGATATGGACAGCTCCGAGGCCGCCATGGTCGCGACCTACGTTCGGCTCTTGGTGCGGTGGAACGAAAAAATGAATCTGGTCGGCCCCACGGCCTGGGAGGATATCCTCGAGGATCTGGTCCTCGACAGCCTCCATCTGGCCCGCTTCGTGTCGACCCTAGACCTGCCGGCCGAGCCACTGACCATTGACCTCGGGGCCGGGGCCGGCCTGCCGGGAATTCCCCTGCGGATTTTCTGGAGGGCGGGACGCTACCTGCTCGTGGAGACCCGGGCCAAGCGGGTGGCCTTCATGGAACAGGCCCTGCGGAACCTGGACCTGCCGGACACCCGGGCGATCCGGTCAAGGGTCGAGGACCTGACCCTTCCGGAATCAGGGGCCGATCTGGTTCTCAGCCGGGCCTTTCGGCCCTGGCCGGACTTTCTTGAACTGGCCCGCCCGCTGCTCACTCCCACGGGCTTGGCCCTAGTCATGGCTTCCGGGCCGATTCCCGCTGAACTTCCCGCCGGATGGGAACCGGCCGGATCTATGATCTACCCCTCGCCGTCCGGTCGGCGCTGGTTCTGGGCCATGTCGCCCATCATGGCCCCCAGCTGACTGTTCTTGAAGATCAACTTGGTGGCCACCTCGTTGGCCAAGTCGCCAGCGTCCATGACCTGCTCAAGAAAATCGAGCATCTCATGCTTGCGATCCTCGGCCGAATACTCGAAATCCTCCTCCATCCGGCCCGAAGCCATGTACTCGACGAGTTCGCCGAGATCCTTGTCCGTGATCATGGTCTTCCTCCGGCCGGTCTAGGCTTCCGATGTCTCGGCACCCCCGGCCTGGCCGACAACGGCCGCCAGTTCCTCCAGGGAAAAGATCTTGTCGATGTCCAGGATGATGATGAAGTCGTCTTCCTGACGGCCCATGCCCCGGATGAAGGAGCTGTCGATGGTCGTACCCATCTTGGGCGGGGCCTCGATCTGGGCGGCGTCCATCTCGAAGACCTCCCGGACCGAATCCACCACGGCCCCCATCTGGGTGGCCTCGTCATCGTACATGACGTCGACGATGATGATGCAGGTGTTGACCGTGTCCTCGATGGTCTTCATGCCGAATTTCAAACGCAGGTCCACCACCGGCACGGCATGGCCTCGCAGGTTCATCACCCCGCGCATGAACTCCGGAGTTCGCGGTATCCTGGTGATGGTGGTCATCTGCAGGACCTCCTTCACCGTGTCCGTGGCCAGGGCATAGATCTCCTTGTCCAGGGCAAAGGTCAGATACTGGTTGGTCGTATGTTCGGATCCCTCGCTCATACTCTCTCCTTACGTCTGATCACGTCCTGATTGCGGGCCAGATGGCCGGCAATCCTTGCGCTCGCCTCTAGCCGACGGACAGGGCAAAAAGCCCTGTCCGTCAATCCCAACGCCTGGAAGAAACCTAGAAGCGTTCGAAATCGTCATCCTCGGTATCCTTGCCCATTTCCAGAGCCAGTCCGGACCCCCGACGGGCCCCGCCAGTCGAGCTCTTGGCGGCCAATGCCGGCCGCTTCTGGGTTCTGGACCCGCCCCCGGATGGACGATGGGGCTTGGAGACCCTGGAAACCCTGGAGCCTCCGAGATCGACCCGGAAGAAGCTCATGGAGGATTGCATCTGTTCGGCCTGGCTGGAGAGTTCCTCGGAAGTGGAGGCCATCTCCTCGGAAGCCGAGGCATTCTGCTGAATGACCTGATCCAGTTGCTGGATGGCCTTGTTGATCTGCTCGGCCCCGGAATTCTGCTCGTTGCTGGCCGCGCTTATCTCCTGGACCAGCTCTGCCGTCTTCTGGATGTCCGGCACCAGCTTGACCAGCATCTGCCCGGCCTGATCAGCCATGGTCACCGTGGAGGTCGACAGCTCGCTGATCTCGCCGGCCGCGGCTCCGCTCCGTTCGGCCAGCTTGCGGACCTCGGCGGCCACGACGGCGAAGCCCTTGCCGTGCTCGCCGGCCCGGGCCGCCTCGATGGCCGCGTTCAGGGCCAGCAGGTTGGTCTGCCGGGCGATCTCCTCGATGATGGAGATCTTTTCGGCGATGTTCTTCATGGCGCCCACGGCCTCGACCACGGCCTCGCCGCTCTTCTTGGCGTCACCGGCCGCCTGCAGGGAGATCTTCTCGGTCTGCTGGGCGTTGTCCGCGTTCTGGCGGATGTTGCTGGTCATCTCCTCCATGCTCGAGGACACTTCCTCAATGGACGCGGCCTGCTCCGTGGCCCCCTGGGACAACTGCTCGGCCGAGGCGCTCATCTCCTCGCTCCCCGAAGCCACGTTCTCCCCGGCCGACTGGACCTCGGCCACCACTTCCCGGAGCTTGTGGACCATTTCGTTCAGGGCCTTGGCCAGGTCCCCGATCTCGTCCTTCTGGTCCACGTCCAGTTCCTTGGTGAAATCGCCCTCGGACATGGCCTGGGCAAAGGCCACGCCCTTGAAGACCGGCCCGGTGATGGCCCGGGTCATGAGCAGGGCGATGATGATGGCCAAAATCACAGCGATGATCAGACCGACGATGACCACCATGGACGACATCGACAGACTGCTGACCGCCTCGTTGGCGATGTGCTGGGTATGTTCCATGCCGGCCTGGGCCAGTTCCACGGCCACGGTCTGGGCCTCCTGACCTGCAAGAGTTCGAAGCTTGCCGACCTCGGCCAGTCGCTGAAAGTCGCGGAAAAAGGCTTCCATGGCTGCCTTGTACTGGTTCTTGGCCGTGTCTATATTGGCCAATTGATCGAGGTTGACCTTCTGGCGGGTGGTGGTCCGGATGTCGGACAAGAGCTTGTCGACCTTGGGGAAATTGGTCAGGGCGGCCTCGAACACGGCCACGTCGCCTGTGGCCTGGGCCTGATAATTCTTGATCCGGATATCGTTGCCCAGATCGACGATGTCATTGATCCAGTTGATCTTGTCCAGACGCTCCTGGAGCTTAGCCACGGAGTCGCCGTCCTGGATCTGCTTTTCCATGGCCTCGTTCTGGCTTTCCAAATAGGCGACGCAATTACTCACGTACAGGGCCGCGGCCTCGTTCATCCTGGTCCGACCGGCGGCCATGGAGGTGATCAGGGCGTTGGTCTCCTCGGCCAGCTTGAAGTACTCGTCCACTGCATTCTGGGCCTGCTTGACCTTTTCGACCAGCTGGACCAGTTGGGGAAATTTCTGGCCATGGTTCCTGGCATCGGCCAAGGAGGCCTGCACGGCAGTCATGCTCTTTTTGGAGGCATCCCAGAAACTAGTCTGTTCGCTGTAGGCATAGCCCCGCATCTCGTACATGAGACTCTGCACGTTCCGCTCGAAGTCCCCAGCAATGGCCACTTCCGGAACGTACTCCTCGGCCAGCCGAACGGACTCTGCTTCCACGGTCTTCATGGAATAAACCGCAATTCCTCCCAGCACACAGGAAATGGCTATCAGCAGGCCAAATCCCAATCCCAGTTTCATCGCCAATCTCATGTTCTTCAGCATACCTTCCTCCTCAATGCTTCCCGATGATACACCATCACCACACGGCCCGCCAACAACGCGGTCATTGTCTACACTGTGTTACCTTGACCGAAAATTGGGCCAAGGTAAATACTGGAATGCAGGAACCGATTAAAATTTTTCGCCCGCTGCCCCTGGCCCCCAGGACCGAAGCCCAGGTTAGAACCGCTCGAATTCCTCGTCCTCGGTGTCCTTGCCCATGTTCAGGGCCAGACCGGACCCTCGACGCTCCCGGGACGGAGCGGGTTTCTTGGACGTCCGGGCCGCCGGTCGGGCAACGGCCCTGGCCGACCGGGTCCCGCCCTGGTCGACCCTAAAGAAACTCATGGCCGACTGCATCTGTTCGGCCTGACTGGAAAGCTCCTCGGACGTCGAGGCCATCTCCTCCGAGGCAGAGGCATTCTGCTGAATGACCTGATCCAGTTGCTGGATGGCCTTGTTGATCTGCTCGGCGCCGGAATTCTGCTCGTTGCTGGCCGCACTGATCTCCTGGACAAGTTCGGCCGTCTTCTGGATGTTGGGTACCAGCTTGAGCAGCATCTGCCCGGCCTGGTCGGCCATGGTCACCGTGGACGATGACAGCTCGCTGATCTCCCCGGCCGCGGCCCCGCTGCGTTCGGCCAGCTTACGTACCTCGGCGGCCACAACGGCGAAGCCCTTGCCATGCTCACCGGCCCGGGCCGCCTCAATGGCTGCGTTCAGGGCCAGCAAATTCGTCTGCCGGGCGATCTCCTCGATAATGGAGATCTTCTCGGCGATGTGCTTCATGGCGTCCACCGCCTTGACCACGGCCTGGCCGCTCTCTTTGGCCTCGCTGGCCGACTGCAGGGCTATTTTCTCGGTCTGAAGGGCGTTGTCCGCGTTCTGGCGAATGTTGCTGGTCATCTCCTCCATGCTTGAGGACACCTCCTCGATGGAAGCGGCCTGCTCCGTGGCCCCCTGGGACAATTGCTCGGCCGAGGCACTCATCTCCTCGCTTCCCGAGGCCACGTTCTCCCCGGCCGACTGGATCTCGGCCACCACCTCCCGGAGTTTGACGACCATCTCGTTCAGGGCCCTGGCCAAGGCCCCGATCTCGTCCTTCTGGTCCACGTCCAGTTCCCGGGTGAAGTCGCCCTCGGACATGCCCTGAGCAAAGGCCACACCCTTGAAGACCGGCCCGGTGATGGCCCGGGTCAGGACGATGCCCAGAACAATGGCCAAGATGACCCCGATGCCCATGCCCGCCAGGGCGACAATCTTCCCCCTGGTGGCCTCGGCCCCGGCCGCAGCCACCTCGTGGGCTGATATCTGGCTGTTGATGGCTGCCAAATCGTGCAACTGCTGAAAAACTTTAACCATCTCCTCCCGGGCCGGGCCAAGAAGCAGATCGCTCATATCCTGAAAAATGGTCCTGGCCGCGTCGGCCTCAGCCAAAAGTACCTCGAACCCCTTGAACACGTCCTCGGCTGCCGGCATCATGGTTTTCGAGAACAGGTTCAGGGCCTTGTCCCGATCCCCCTGCTGGACGGCATTGCGTATATCCTTCACCGCCGTATGAAACCGGTCGTGCGGAGCCCGTATCTCCTGCAGAGCCTGATTGATCTTCGAATTTTTGGTCTTGAACCCGGCCATCCACCGGCCGAACCCGCAGGCCGTGGAATCGGCCCCACCCTCGAAGACCGTGCCCTGCATGACCATCAGAGCCACCTTGGCCTCCAGAAGGTAGTGATCCCTCTGGAACCCATTGATCCGGGCCACAAGCTGATCCGGATTCAGAACGTCGATGGTCTGAAGCCGTCGGGACAGCTCGATGCCCCGGTTGTTCAGTTCTGCGGCTTTGGCCACCGTAGGCATGTATTCCTTCCAAATCCGGGCCTCCTCATCGGTCTGGGGCAGGGGCTCGTACACGGCCAGGGCCTCGGCGTAGACCTTCCGGGCCGTCTGCACGTTGTCGTACTGACGGCTGCGCTGTTCGTCGCTCAAATAGGGGCTGAGCAGACTACGCATGGCTGTCTGGACCTTGCTCATGCTCCCTTCCATCTCCAAAAGGCTCTCCACGCTGGGCAGTCTGACCAGGCCGATCTCGTTGATCTTTCCCCCCAGGCCGGAGATAACGAACAGGCCCACCAGGCCGATGATCAAGGCGATGCCCGCCGTGACCATGAATCCGCCGATGAGTTTGACGGCAAGACTGATATTCTTCATGGATGCCCTCTCGTGTTTGAGTCTTGTGTGGCTTGTTCCTGAATCAAGGTGAAGGATTCAGTACACGGACATGGCCCGAATCGCAAGACCGTCTCGTCATTTAGGCGCATTCCCGTCGGAATCGGGAGGCGAAACGACCGGGCCACCGCATCGGTCATTTCACGACTCGTTTCAGCGCCCGGATCAACTCGTCCATAACCACAGGCTTGGCCAGATACTCGTTCATACCGGCCGCGAGAAAGATCTCGCGATCCCCCTGCATGGCGTAGGCGGTCAGGGCAATGATGGGAATGTCCTTTTTGGTTCCAGGGAATGTCGACGACCGAATGCGCCGGGTCGTTTCCACTCCATCCATCACCGGCATCTGAATGTCCATGAGGATGCAGTCGAAATCATGCTTTGCCAAAAGATCGAGAACCTGCTGACCGTCTTCGGCGATCGTCACTGTATGGCCTGATTTTTCCAAGAGCACTCGAGTCGGCAGAGAATTTGAAATTTCATCCTCAGCCAAGAGTATGCGGAGGCCGCGGCTGTTGGCCGCCTCGGCTGAACCCGCCTGCATACGGCACGTGGCGACGTCGCAAGCATCCGACATTTTGAAACTCAGGAAGACACGCACCGTTGTTCCCAGCCCCGGCTCGCTCTCAACGGTTATCCGTCCTTTCATCAGGTCGACGAGTCGTTGCACGATGGCCAGGCCCAGACCGGCCCCTTGGAACTGTCTCGTATAGCTCCCGTCTACCTGCTTGAACGGTTCAAAAATTTCCTTTTGCCTGTCCTTTGGAATCCCGATGCCGGTGTCCGATACCGAGAACAAGATCCGGGTCTGGCCGTCGATGCTTGAGTCCAACATGGTCATCTGAAGCGTGACCTTCCCCCTGTCCGAGTACTTGACGGCATTGCCCACCAGATTGAACAGGATCTGCCGGATGCGGGACTCGTCGCCATAAAGTTTATCAGGCATGATCGGATCGATCACGCACTCGAGTTCCAAGCCTTTTTCCCTGGCGGCAAAGGTGAACAGTCCGGTGACGGAATCCCGCAACTCGGAGATGTTGAATGCCTTCTCGTCAAGTTCCATCTTACCCGCTTCCACCCGGGAAAGATCGAGGATGTCCGAAAGAAGCCTGGTCAGACGATCGGCCGACTTGATGGCCAGGAGAACGTAGTCGCTCTGCTCGTCGTTCATGTCCGTGGTCTGCAAAAGCTGCATCATACCCATGATGCCGTTGATGGGCGTGCGGATCTCATGGCTCATGTTGGCCAGAAATTCAGACTTTGTTTTGTTGGCAATTTCGGCCTGTTCCTTAGCCTGAATCAATTCATCTTCAGCCTGTATTCTACTTGTAATATCTACCAAGCTTCCAAGAAAATATTTTCCACTTCCATCATTATCCCTGATCAGATTAGCATCAAGTAAAGCATGAATTGTTTTTCCATTTCTATGAATAAATTTTTTTATCATACGGTAATGGTCAATTTCACCTGATGCAAGCTTTCTCTGATTTTCAATATTTTCATTTAACGATTCAATATGTGTTAAATCTTTAAGATGTTTTCCAACAAGTTCATCTTTATTATATCCCAACATATCTCCATACGCCTTATTTGCGCGCATTATTATAAAATCAAGTGATACTTGAGCCAAACCGATTCCGATATTTTCATATATGGATCGGAATCGTGCTTCACTTTCTTGCAGTGCTTCAACCGTATCTTTACGGTTGGTGATATCCTCAAAGGTGGAATAAACCTGAAAGGGCAGCATTTCCCCAGATTGAAACAGGGGCATGGCGATTATGGACAACCAGATGTGAGAGTTCTTGTCCGGATGAAACACCCCCCGGACAACAGGCCCAACAGACTCTCCAGTGCGCAAGGCGATCATGGCCGGATGATCCTCACCAGGAACAAGCGTACCGTCTTCCTTGATCATTCTCCAATGCTGGTCCATGGACGTCTTACTCCGCATCTGGTCAAGAGTCAGGCCAAGGATTCTCTCGGCAGCCGGGTTGGCCGAAATGATGGTGCCATCGGCTGCCTGATAAATGACTCCCTGGGCCATGGTTTCGAACAGACGGCGATGTTTTTCCTCGCTTCTGCGTAGATCCTCATCCTTGCGGCGCAGCATGAGAATATCGGCCACGCTGGAAGCGAGCATCCGTAGGCGTTTGATGTGTCTCTCATCATAACCCGCCGCCCTGTTCGCAGCTGCGGCCACGGCAATGACTTTGTCTCCATATATGACAGGGACTCCGATATAGCGTGTTATGGGCACATGGCCTTGTGGAAGCCCTTTTTTTTCAGGTGCCTCCAAGTAGGCATTGAAGATTACCGATTCTCTTTTCCTGATCGGCTCCGCCCACAACCCTGCCGTCTCAAGGGGAAATCGCAAGGGTTTGTCTGGAACCTTGCATTCTTCCATTGTTTTAGGCGACCAGACATGGGCAACCATCGCTGATTCGTCCGGTTCCACCATGCCGAAAAAAGCCATCGGGCTGTCCGTCAACTCTGAACACGCCTTGCAAAGAAATGATGAAATTGACGGATCGTCTTCGCTGAGCATCTCATGCAACCGGAGAGATAACGATTGGCTCTCACGCGCCCAAAATTTCTCCGTGATATCGATATGCGTACCTTGAAAACCAAGGAGAATGCCGTCCCGGTCATAAAAAGCAACGCTGTTGGTCGTGATGCGAACACGTCTGCCATTGCTGTGGCGGCACCAGTAGTCAAAATTTTTGAGCGGTGCATGATCATGTCGCATTCGATCCATGATCGTCCTGACCCGCTCCCGGTCTTCAGTGTCGATCAAGAATAAAGGATTCCGACCAACAATTTCCTCCGGTTTATGTCCCAGGATTTCATAAAATCTTCCGGATACATGGGTCACGACAAGGTTCGCGTCCATCTCCCAGATGATTCCGGCGTTGGCCTCGGCTATATTCCGGTGCCGTTCCTCGCTGATACGCAACGCTTCTTCGAACTGTTTGCGACGGGTAATATCCAAGGCCCTTGAGACAACGGCCGTGACTACGCCATTATCGTCATGGAAAGGATAATAGCTCATGACCCGGTATCTCATCGAACCGTCCGGGCCGGGGAAACCATCTTCGTACTCGATTTGCCGACCTGAAAAAGCTTCATCCAATCGTGGTTTGACTTTGTCTGCAAAGGCATCCTCGCCGAGCAGATCTTCCACTGATCGACCTTCGATTTCACGACGCGGTTTTTTGAATATCGTGAGATACGCGTCGTTTACGACAATGTATCTGTAGTCTTTGCCCACCAGGGACATTGGTTCGTTGACCTTGGAAATGATCTGTTCATAATTCTGCAAACGTTTTTCCTGGCTGCGCCGGATTCCCTCCAGACGAAGCCGTTGGACACCTTGGGCAATGGTGCCGGCTAAATTCATGAACAGCTCGTGTTCCGCATGATCCTTGGCCAACCTTTTCGGCACTGAAACCGATAGCAAGCCGATAGGATGCCCCTCAATCTCCAATCGAATGGTAAAACCAGCCCTACCGGAATACTGGTTGGCCAAAGGGCAATCGATACATTCCGAGTAAGGATCGTGAACAATTTTAAGCAAGGATGAATCAAACGCCTTTGAAGAGCAGGACGTCATCTCCCCTTGTCGAAACCGTTCAAGAAGTGTCTGGAATGATTCTCCAATCCCAGTCTGAGCCCAGTCTGTAATCCTGCAATTTTCATCCAAAAGGATGATCCAGGCGTTGTGGTAGCCCCTGGTCGAAGTCAAGGCATGGCAGATATTTTCGAGCAATCGGCCTCGGTCCCCGGCATTGAAAATGATCTCATTGACCCTGACAAAAGATTTCAGCACCGCATTCAAGTGCAGAATGCGTTCTTCAGTTTTCTTTCGATCAGTAACGTCCAGCACAGCGCCGATAAGGCCGCTGACATTTCCCTGATCATCCGTGTGAGAAGCTTTGTGAAAAATAACATCGTGCACATTGCCGCAGGCATTTTTGACCTGTGATTCGTATACCTGGATACCCGTGTTTTCAAACAAATCTATATCCTTGGAGTGATAGACGGCAGCGAGATCAGGAGGGCTGATATCAAAAACAGTTTTTCCGACAAGCTCTTCTTGCGTTTTCCCGAAAAAATTTTCAAAAGCCTTGTTGAATCCTTGATATCGACCTTCCCTGTCCTTGAAAAAAACCGGTATGGGCACGGTTTGCAGGAGCGAATGAAAAAATAATTCATTTTTCCGAGCTTGTTCATCAGCCTGCTTCCGATTGGTAATATCCGTGATTACACCCTGGTATTGGACCACGTTCCCCTGATCGTCAAAAACAGCCTGGGCGCTTCGGGAAACCCAGATGATGGCTCCATCCTTGCGCGTAAACCGGCACTCATGGTCAACCACCTTGCCGTGCTCTTGCATCAGTCGTATGAATTCCTGACGTTCCTGAGGATTGACATAGACCTGAGCGGCGATATCCGTGACGGTCTCCAGCAACTTCTCAGGCGAGCTGTATCCCAGCATATCCGCAAGTGCCGTGTTGGCGAAAAGGAATCGGCCGTCGGGATTGGAAATGAAAAACCCGAAAGGCGAATTCTTGAAAAAATCGGAACTAAATGTGGCCATGGGGTGAGGCATGTTCGCTCCAGGCATGGACATGGCAGGATGGTGAAATCTGAATGCAGAGGGTTTCAATTTTCAGTCGGCTCCCAAAACCCTGGGCGCCGATTGTCGCAGCGGTTCCGATTCAGACATCGACCGCAAGAAAAAAACAAAAAGATGAAGATATACACTCATCATTTCAAGGCCCCTCTTATTCCCTGAAAATATCGTTTCAGTCAATCATGATCGCCAACCATGATCTCTTTGCTCCCTTCCCCAACATTGACGAAAGACCCCCGGCCATCTAGGAAGATGTCCCGAAAACCAACCCTTGAACCCCACCCCCCATCACCCTACCCGCCGTTGCCAAACCCGCACGGAAAAAAAGGAGAACCACATGGCCGAACCGAGTTCCACCGCGTACGCTTTCCGATTCAAAGACTCCCTGCTCGGGGCCCAAATGCTCTTTGTCGCCTTTGGGGCCCTGGTCCTGGTTCCGCTCCTGACCGGGCTGGACTCCAACGTGGCCCTGTTCACCGCCGGGGCCGGCACCCTGGTCTTCCAAATCTGCACCCGGGGCAAGGTCCCGGTCTTTTTGGCCTCGTCGTTTGCCTTCATCGCCCCCATCATCTACGGGGTCCAGACCTGGGGCATCCCGGCCACCATGTGCGGCCTGACCGCGGCCGGAGTCCTCTACGTGATCCTCAGCCTCATCATCCGAGTCTTCGGGTCCGGCATCATCCTCAAGGTCCTGCCCCCGGTGGTCACCGGCCCGGTCATCATGGTCATCGGCCTCATCCTGGCCCCGGTGGCCGTGCACATGGCCCTCGGCCGCACCGGCGACGGCTCGGCCTGGCTGGTGCCGGAAAAGACGGCCATGATCGTGGCCGGGGTCTCCCTCGTCACCACCATTCTCGTTTCCCTCCTGGGCAAGGGCTGGCTCCGGCTCATCCCCATCCTCTGCGGTATCGCGGCCGGCTACGCCACCTCCCTCGTCCTCGACTTGACCGGGGTGACCGCTTCCTTCCAGGCCACCTTCGACCCCGGCCAGCTCCCGAACTGGACCAAATCGGCCCTCGTCTCCATGCAGCCCGTCGTTGACAGGCCCTGGTTCGCAGTTCCCAATTTCGTCTTTCCCGAATGGAAATGGGAGGCCATCCTCTTCATCGTCCCCGTGGCCATTGCCCCGGCCATCGAGCACTTCGGGGACATCCTGGCCATCGGCGGCATCTCCGGCAAGGACTACGTCAAGGATCCCGGCGTCCAGAACACCATGCTCGGCGACGGCCTGGCCACCTCCCTGGCCTCCTTCCTGGGCGGCCCGCCCAACACCACCTATTCCGAGGTCTCCGGGGCCGTGGCTTTGACCAAGGTCTTCAACCCGGCCATCATGACCTGGGCCGCCATCGCCGCCATCCTCCTGGCCTTTGTCGGCAAGCTCGGCGGACTGTTGGCCACCATACCGGTCCCGGTCATGGGCGGCATCATGATCCTGCTCTTCGGGGCCATCATGGTCGTCGGCATCAACACCCTGGTCAAGGCCGGCACGGACCTGATGGAACCCCGCAACTTGGCCATCGCCGCTATAGTCATCATCTTCGGCGTCGGCGGCATGAGCCTTGGCGGGCCCGGCTTCAAGCTCGAAGGCATCGGCCTTTCGGGCATCGCCGGCGTTGTCCTGAACCTGATCCTGCCCCATCGGGCCAAGAACTGAACTCTCGAGACACCGTGGCCGGGTCCGAACCCGGCCGCGGCGCTTTTAGCTCCACATGACCGCCGCCCCATCCATCCAGCCCCGCCGCGAAGACCGCATCGCCATCGAGTCCGTCAACCTGCCCTTTCTGGGCACCCGCATCGATGACATGTCGCTCTTTCAGTACCTGTTACTGGACATCAGTATGCACGGGGCCAAGATCATCCTCCCCTCCTGGGTCATCAAACGCCAGATGCTCCACATAAACGACCTGATCGACTTTCACCTCCCCTTCCTCTTCCAGGGAGAGACCTTCAACAAGGGCGGCGTGGCCTGGAGCAAATGGGACGAAGACCTGGGAGGCCTGACCTGCGGAGTGCGCATCGACGTCCGGGCCCCTCTCTACTACCCGGTCTTCGTCTCCTTCGAGGGCAAATCCATCGACATGGACCTGACCGAGTTTCAAAACTCCGAGGACCTTCTGATCAGGATTCTCAAGGACACCATCCTTCTCAAGAAGGGCATCCTCATCTACCTCAAGCACATCAGACCAATTTTGCCCCGCATCACCGGCTTTGACCGGGCCACCCTGGACGAACTGGAGAATTTCCTGTTTCATGACGTCCGGACCAATGCGGAGGCCAACATGGCCAGCCTCGAGAAATATCTGGGGCGCATCGGCCGGGACGCCTGCACCCGGTCCCGTATCCAGCAGGTCTTTGATCTCGAGGAACTCCGGATGGTCATGGAGCCCGAACTGGAGGCCTCGGTCTGGGGCGCGGCCTTTGAGCAGGAGGTCATGCGCCAGTACATCGAGGCCATCGTCACTCTGGAGAAGAAGGTCTTCTACAACTACAACACCCTGGTCATGATCTACGCCCATGCCTTGACCAGATCCGGCCCGGTCTGCACCCTGGACGAAATGGAGGCTCACCATGAAACTGGAACGTGAAGACCGAAACGGCCTGACCGTCATCACACTCGCGACCGACAAGCTCGTTCTGGCCAATGCGGATGAATTCAAGTCCCAGATGGTCGACATCATCCGCCAGGGGGGCCATCGGCTTGTGCTGGACTGCTCCGGGGTCGAGACCATCGATTCCCGGGGCCTTGGCGTGCTCATCAGCGTCATGAAGAGCCTTGGCCCGGACGGGGCCATGGCCCTGTGCGGCCTGACGGACCACGTCCGCAAGGTCTTTGGCCTGACCAAGCTGGACCAAGTCTTTTCCGTCTACGAAGACCGGGAATCAGCCATGGAGGCCCTGTCCCGGGCATGAGGCTCACCCCGGCCCTCCGTCAGCAGGGGCAATACCTCTTCCTGCTCCTGGTCTGCGCCGTTGCAGCCCATCTGGCCTATCAAACCCTGCACGCCGACCGGGTTCTCTTTCGCGAGGCCGAGGCCAGCCTCGTTGCCGGTCATGATCAACAGGCCCGGCGTCTCTTTCGCCAGGCCCTCGACCACGGCCTGGACTGGCCCCCGGCCCTGATCCGGACCGTGGAGGCCGCCCTTGAGACTGGCGACCAAATCACGGCCGCCCAGGCCCTGGAGAATTTCCGCTCCTCGGTCGGCTCGCCCCGGCCCGAACAGCTCCTCGAGCTGGCCGGCCTTCTGGACCGCTTCGGCCAACCCGAACAGGCCCGGGACATCATGGCCGCCTATCCCCGGATCGTGACGTCCAGCCCGGACGTAGCCATGTACCTGGCCGGACTCTGTCGCCGGACCGGAGACTGGGACCAAGCCGAGGCCCTCTACACCCGTTTGGCCGGGATTCCGGCCCTGCGGCTCAGGGCCGATCTGGAGCGGGCCGAGATGTACGCCTGGCAGGGCCGCTACTCCGAGGCCGAGACCCTCCTTCGCCAAGTTCTCACGGCCCAACCCGACCTGCGCCCGGCCCGCCTGACCCTGGCCCGGGTCCTCTCCTGGGGCGGGCGCTTCCAGGAGGCCATCACCGAGTACAAGAACGCATTGGGAGAACCGATATGAAGACCCTTTGGCTCGCTGTCTGCTGCGCCGTTCTTTTCGCCTGGGCCGCGCCACGTCTCGAGGCCCAGCCTGTCCGACCCGGCCAGGAATTGGTCAAACCGGACCTGCCCAGGCCGTCCCTGCCCAAACCCGGGGACGAAATCCCTGACTGGCAGGCCTGGCTGGAATTGGCCCGTCTTCAGAGCTACGTCGGCCAGTACGACGACTCCCTGGCCTCCTACGCCATGGTCATCAGGGAAAAACCCGACTTTATCCTGGCCCGGCTGGAACGGGCCAAGGTCATGACCTGGGCCGGAAGGCAGGACGAGGCCTGGGCCGAACTCGCAGCCATCCCGGACGAGAATCTCGACCCCGAGGCCCGGATCATCATGGCCGACATCCTGGCCGCCCGGCAGGACTACGCCCAGGCCGCCAACATCTACACGCGTCAGCTCCAGGCCCGGCCCGATGACCACGCCCTCCGGCTGAAATTGGCCGAGGTCCTTTCCTGGGATGGACGCTACCAGGAATCCCTGGACGAGTACGAGGTTCTGCTTCGGGAATTCCCCGACGATGTCCAGCTTCGGCGCAAGTACGCCTTTGTCCTCTCCTGGGCCGGACGTCAGGAAGACGCCATCCGTGAGCTGCGGGAGACACTGCCCCGGTGAATGCCGTTCGTTTCCTGTTCTGGATTCCGGTGCTTCTGGCCGTCATCCTTGGTGTTGTGGCCACGACTCCGGGTCCGGCCCGGGCCGGGGAGAGCATCGTTCCCCCGGCCTCCCGCATCACCGAGCATGAGGCCCGCCTGGAACTGGCCCGCCTGTTGGGGGAGAATCCGAACCATTGGCTGGAGGCCCGCATCCAGTTCGAACGGATTCTGGCCGAGGACCCGGGCGACCTCGATGCCGGCCTCGGTCTGGCCAGACTTCTGGCCCGTCAAGGCCATGCCCGCCAATCCCGGGGTCTGGTTCTCGGTCTGCTGGACAACCATCCGGACGATCTTTCCCTGCGCCTGGCCCTGGCCAATGTGGTCCTGACCTGGGGAGATTTCGGTCTGTCCGAAGACATCCTCCGCGACCTCCTGACCCGACCGAATCTGGGCCCGGCCCAACAGCGCGAGGTTTTGCTGGAGCTGGCCCGCGTCTTCGTGGCTGCCCAGCGCTACGAGGAGGCCGGGGGCATCCTCGACGGCCTGCTCCTGGATGACCAGGGAGACCGCGAGGCCCTGACGGCCCTGGTCGGCCTACGACTGGAGGAAAAGAATTTCCCGGCCGCCCTGGCCCTCCTCGACCATTCGGCCCTGCTCGTTGATGGTACGTCCTTGGATCCGAACCTCCTTCGCCTTCGATCCCGGGCTCTGGCCGGAACCGGTGACTACCGGGCCGCCCTCGGGGCTCTTGACGCCCGCTGCCTGTCCACTCCAGATGACGACCTGAACCGGGCCGAGCTCTGGCTGAAAATGAACGAGCCGGACCGGGCCCAGGAAATCCTGACCCATGTTGTCGCTCGCCATCCGGATCAAATCCGGGCCCGTCTGCTTTTGGCCGATCTGGATCCGGACGCGACCAAGGTTCATACCCCGGATTTCGTGGCCCAACTCTGCCAAAACGCCACATCTCCGGCCCGGCTGACCCTGTGGGGCGACGAATACGCCCGCGTCCTGGCCTTTGAGCCGGCCCGAGCCTGCTATCAAGCGGCCCTGGACCTCGACCCGGAATTTTTCCCGGCCAGCCTGGGCCTGATCCAGACCGAGGCCTCGGCCCGTCGCTACAACGCTTCCCTGGCCCTGCTGGACGACCTGCTCACCGAGCTACCACACACGGCCAAACTCCTTTTGCTCCAGGCCCGGGTCCTGTCCTGGGCCGGCCGCTACGATGAATCCCTGGCCGCCTACCAGGCCTTGCACGAACGATGGCCCCATGACCCCGTTCCCATCATGGAGTCCGCCCGGGTGGCCTTCTGGGCCAAGGAACCAGACACGGCCCAAACCCTGTACCAGAC
>RZZR01000049.1 GCA_009929795.1 Deltaproteobacteria bacterium
GAGCATCCAGGCCACGCCTCCGCACAAAAGCATGAGAATGAAAACGGCCAGCAACAGCTGGGGCACGGCCTTCAGTGCGTAGCGCACGGTCTGGGGTGTAAAGCGCAAGCCGATGTACCAGCCCAGGGATGCATAAGCACTCCAAAGAAGCCATGGGGGTAGGGTGATAGCCATGAGCCCCAGGGAGTTCAGCACGGCCCCGAAGACCATGGGCAAAAGCAGTGCTCCGGCCGGAATGCGCCCCAGACGGCCAAGGATTACACCGCCAACCACCAAGACCATGGTCAGACCCAATGGTCCAAGGGGTGCGTCAAAGCCCGGCGACCAAGTCCGGACGGGCTCGTCGACGGCATGCCCCAAAAGCAGGCGGGCAACGCCGGACGCGGTGAGCACGACCACGAACACCCGCAGGTACTGCATGAAGGCCACCATGCGGATGTCGGCTCCGTACGACTCGGCCATGGCCGTCATGGCTGCGGCCCCGCCCGGGGAGGTGCCCCAGGCCGCGGTGTTGCCCGGTAAGGTTCCGAAACGCATGAGCCCGAGCCCCACCAGTGCCCCGAAGAAAATGACAAGGGCAATGGCCAGAAGCATCACTGGCCAACTATCGGACAAGGCGGCTAGGGTGGAGGGAGTGATGGTGACGGCCACCATGCAGCCCACCACGGCCTGGGCCCCGGCAAAGGCCCAATTGGGCACGGCCAGACCGGACCCCTGAAGGGCAAAGGCCACACCGATGAGCATGGGTCCGAGCATCATGGCCGCGGGAACCTGGGCCCATTGCAGACCGGCGGCCAACAGGGCCGAGACAAAGGTCAGGGCGACCCAAAGGCCGATTTTTCGCAGGCGAGGCATGGACTCTCCCGACGGCAAACGCCGTCATGTGATTTTCCCTGGAAATCAGATTCTCGAACAAAAACTTCCAGATATGCGGGGCTGGCATGTGGGTGAACCGCTGAAGACCTATTCTTCCGGGACCATCACCGCCGGCCACGCTCCGCGCACGGCATTGACGAGCAGTATCCGCTCGCCACACTCCAGGTCTCGGCGGCCCACGTGCGCCTCCCGCACCCTCCCCCTCTCCAAAAGCCGCTGTCGGCCGACGCCGGCAAGGAGGCCGCAGGCGCGGAACGGCGTGATCCACTCTCCACCCACACGAATCAATATGTTGGCGATGGTGGTCTCGGTGACTTCTCCCTTGCGATTGTAAAGCAAGGCATCGTGTGCTCCGAGACTCCGTGCTCGCGCTCTTTGCTCGTTCAATTCGTTACGCAGGGTGGTCTTATGAAAACAAAAAGGATCGTCCTGGTCCACGGGTCGGGTTGCCCACGCCAGACGGTACGGACGGGGTGTGACCGGAATCGGCCGAACTTCCCAAAGCCGCTCACCCTGACGGGTCAATGCCAGACGCAGGATACATGGCGAAACAAAATCACGACAATGAAGTGACAATTCCCTCTCAATGGAGGCCCGGGGAATTCGAAAACCCCAATACCGGGCCAAAGCCTCCATTCGTCGACGATGCCAAGGCCAAAGGGGCACTCCACGCGACGTAACCTTCATGGTTTCCACAAGACAGAACTCTGGCCGATCGTGATCAAGAACACGAGCCTTGAGGCGGGTTTCGGCAAACTCGGCTATATTATGCGAATCCCAGACAATGCCACTGCCAACCCCATATTCGGCCTCGCCCCGGGTTTTGTGCACGAGCACAGTCCGAATGGCGACGTTGAAATGGATCCGGCGACCAGGCCGTACGACACCCAGGGCTCCGGTATAGATCCGGCGAGGTGATACCTCCAATTGATGAATGACGGCAGCGGTTCGCACCTTGGGAGCGCCGGTGATGGAAGCCGCAGGAAAGAGGGCTCGAAACAGGGATGGGAGATCCGATTCCACCCGCCCACAGACCAGGGAGGTCATCTGCAAGAGGGTCGGGTAACGCTCCACCGAAAAAAGCCGAGGCACATGCACGCTTCCTGTCACGCATGCCCTCCCCAGGTCATTACGTACCATGTCCACGATCATTACATTTTCAGCTCTTTCCTTGGCCGAAGATTGAAGCGATGCGGCCCGTTCGTCATCCTCCTCCATGAAACGTCCTCGTCTGGCCGTGCCTTTCATTGGTTGCGACAGGATAACCCGATTCGTGCGACGGAAAAAAAGCTCGGGCGAGGCACTGCATATGGCCCAGTCCTCGGCCTCCAGATATACGGCATGAGGGGACGGTTGATTTCGAAAAAGTCGGCAAAAAAACGACCAGGGATCGGAACGAAAAACGGCGCGCAAGCGATAGGTGAAATTGACTTGGTAGGTCTCACCGGCGGCCAACAGATCCCGAATACAGTCCAAGGCTCTCCGGTATGAGGCCTCGTCAAGCTCCGGATTCCATTCAATGACGGGAAGAGGTCTGGGTTTGGGACAGGAACACGCCACCGGCTGCGGAAACAGGGCAAACCAGGCTAGCGGCCATTGTCCCGGAAAGCGCCATGGCAAGGCCTCGTCAAAGGCCGATCCGGCCTCGTAGCCGACAAAGCCCACGGCATGAAGTCCTGTGGCCTCCACAAGGGATTCAACACGGGCGAGCAGGTTTGGGACATCGGCTGGAGTCCACGCTTCATGCACGGCCTGGGGGCGGGTATACACCAATAGATCCCGGCCGCTGGCTCGGGCAAGAGCGGCCCGAATCATCCGTGGATTTTTCCTTGCCGATCAATCCGGCCGGTCATTGAAGGCGAAAAAACGAGCCGATGGAGTACCATGCAATTCTTTCCAAAAAAACAGGGCGAAATGCCACGGATTATCCATGACTTCCCGCCCGTCCGGCCGGCAGAAAGACACCGCCCGATCAATTCTTCCTGAACGTTCCGTTGAAGGATCGGCAGTCCCAGAGCTTGTAGTAGTCCTTGCCGCTCATAGTCCCGGTGTTGTTGCTGTCCGAATCGAAAACCATGGTGATGGTGTAGGACCAGTCCTTGTCGCCCTTTTCCTGCTCCATTTTTAGGGTCCGTCCGCTGATGCTGACCTTGTACCAATAGTCGAACTTGTCGTCGCTGTCTTCATACTCGTATTCGTAGGTCGTCTCGTTTTCTGGCAGATAGATGTACTGGTCCTCGCGGTCGGCCTTCTTGATCCGTTCCTCCTCACTGCCTATGGTCAGAGCGCTCTTTGTGATCCCGGTGCAGCGCTCTGATTCCTGCCAATAGGTGAATGTCCCGTAGAAGGCCGTGTTGTCCGTGGCGTTCTCATCATCGGTGCCGCACCCGGTCCCGGACACCAGTCCGGCCAGGGCTAGAAAACCGACCAAGGCCAGTCCCACAAAGCGTTCCGTCGTATTCATCTCCAACTCCCTGTCCACTCCGATGGCGGACAATTTTTCATTTCATGTCCTCGGCTTGAAGTCGAAAGATTTCCTTGCCGGCCAGGAAATGCCGGGTCACCCGGCCTTGGAGTTCCGTTCCGAGGCAGGGGGTGTTCTTGCCCTTGGATCGCATGGTCCTTTCATCCACCTTCCAGTCCAGGTCCGGATCGAAGAGAAAGAAATCGGCCGGATCGCCGGGCCTGAAACGGTTGGCCGGAAGGCCGAAGATGTCCGCAGGACGCCAGGCAAACCTGTCCATGACCGTTTCCATGTCGAGAAACCCATTTTTGACCAGACCGAGAACCAAGCTCAAGGCCGTATCCAGACCGGAAATGCCGAAGGGGGCATCGTCGAAGGTTTGTTCCTTTTCATGATCGGCATGAGGGGCGTGATCCGTGACCAGAATATCCAGAATCCCCTCGGCCAAAGCCTGACGCACAGCCAGGACATCATCCCAGGTCCGCAAAGGAGGGTTGACCTTGGCCCTGGTGTTGTAATCGCCGACCAGGGTCTCGTCCCAAAGGAGATAATGGGGACAGGTCTCGGCCGTGACCCGTACTCCTCGGCCCTTGGCCCAGGCAATGAGCTCCACGGCCTGACGGCAGCTGACGTGGGCTAGGTGGACGTGAAGGTCCAGATACTCGGCCAGGAGGATATCCCTGGCCACTTGCAGGGCTTCGGCCGTAACCGGAATTCCTGTGAGACCCAACAGACTGGAGATCCGGCCCTCGTTCATGGCCCCGCCCCGGGCCAAATCCGGATCCTCACAATGATCGATGACCGGAAGTCCCGTGTCCGATGCGTATTCCAGGGCCCGGAGAAACAGGGCGTTGTCACCCACCGGCCGACCGTCGTTGGAAAAGGCCAGACATCCGGCCTCGGCCAGTTCCATGAGCGGAGCCAGTTCCTTTCCGGCCAGACCCTTAGTCAGTGCCCCAACCGGATGGAGGAAGGGACCGTTTGGATGAGAGCGGGCGGCCTGGCTCAGCATGAATCGGGTCACCGAGGCCTGGTCGTTGACAGGCATTGTGTTGGCCATGGCCAGGACTCGGCCGATGCCTCCGGCCGCCGCCGCACCTAACCCCGAGGCGATGTCCTCCTTGTATTCCTGACCCGGCTCCCGCAGATGGACGTGAGCGTCGATCATGCTGGGCAGGAGCAGAAGTCCCGAACCGTCCACCAGTTCCACCTCCGACCCGGTTGCCACCGGATTCGGTGACAGCTCGACGATCTTACCCCCTGAAACCACGAGGTCGTGTGGCCTTCCGCCCCAAAGAACCGAACGAACGAGCATCTCAACGCCGGCCATGGCCATCTCCCTGGTTGGGTCGGGTCAACAAAAGAAAAAGGACCGCCATGCGCACACAGACTCCGGCGTAGACCTGGTCCAGGATCAGGCTCTGTCCACTGTCGGCCAGTTCGTTGTCGATCTCCACGCCGCGGTTCATGGGCCCGGGATGGAGCACCCGGACGCCCGGGTCCGCCTCGGCCAGATGGCGTGGGCCGAGGCCATAGGTCCTGGCGTACTCGCGGACATCCGGAAAGAGGCCGGCTGCCTGCCGCTCCAGCTGGAGCCTAAGACAGATAATCGCATCCACACCTTGGCAGGCCTTGTCCAGTCGGGAATGGACCTCCACCGGCCACGACTCAAGGCTCGAAGGAAGCAGGGTCCTCGGCCCGCACAGCCGGACCCTGGCCCCGAGTTTGGTCAGAAGCACGACATCGGATCTGGCCACCCGGCTGTGGGCGATATCTCCGACGATAAGTACGTTCTTGTCTTCAAAACTTTCCCAGACTCGGCTCAGGGCAAAGGCGTCCAAAAGCGCCTGGGTCGGATGGGCATGACGGCCGTCGCCCGCGTTGATGACACTGCAATCGAGTCTGGAGGCCAGAAACTGGGCGGCCCCGCTTCGAGAATGACGGATGACGATAGCGTCAGGCCTCATGGACTCCAGGGTTAGGGCCGTGTCCTTGAGGCTCTCGCCCTTGGTCAGGCTGCTCCCGGATGTGGCCAGGGAAAAGGTGTCCGCCGAAAGCCTCTTGCCGGCCACGTCAAATGAAGTCTTGGTCCGTGTGGAGGGCTCGGCGAAAAAGAGAACAACGCTCTTGCCCTTCAGAATCGGAACCTTTTTCACCGGCCGCTCGTTGATCTCCGAAAACCGTCCGGCGGTTTCCAAAACGAGGGCGATTTCGTCCCTATCCAGGGTGGTAATGTCGATCAGATCCTTGTGAGGCCAGAAGGACGGATTGCCCTCACCCATCGCCGTTCTCCTTTGCCGTCGGCCGTTGTTTCCGCATCTTTTCCGCCCTCTTCAGACAGCCGTCGACCACCAGCGGATTGGGGTGGTCCTCCAGGGCCTGAAGGCAGAGTTCCCCGGCCCGGTCTCCATCGCCGACATCAAGGGCCAAACCGGCCAGAGCGAACTTGGCCTCCGCCGCGACGGTCGCTCTGGGCCCAGAAGCCGCCTCGGCCAAGGCCTCTTCGGCCTCCCTGGCCATCCCGGCGAGAATCATAACCCGGCCCAGCTCAAAGGATAAAACCTGCCGCTCGTTCGGTACCGGATTCGACCGAATGGCCGCCTCCAGGGTTGCCCGGGCACCGACAAAGTCCCGCGTCTGGAGTTGGACCGAAGCGAGGCGCCTGAAGGCCTTGATCCGGAAATCCGGCTCGGCCCGGTCCATATCCAGAATGGTCCGATAAGCCTGAACCGCCCGATCCCTGTCCTTAATCCGGACGGCCAGATCTCCAATATCCATCAAGATGACCTGCAGCCGCTGGGAATTCAGTCCGAACTCGAGACGCATGGCCTCCAGCAGGGCCACGGCCCGGGGAAAATCCTCATGAATGTCCCTGGCCATGACTACCAGTCTGTTCCATGCCCGCCACCGCTCAGTGCCTTCGGATTCAACCCGGAGGTATTCCTCGTAGCCAGCCTTTGCCTCCTGAAAGAGACCTCGTCCAAAGGCCTGGTCGGCGTGTTCCAATTCTTCCCGGGCCGGACCGTCGTGTCCGCAAGACAGAACCAGAAAGAGAACAACGAGTCCCAGGCCGATTCGGATCCACCGACCGACCCAAGCGTCCGCTATGATCCGATGACTCAGAATACCTCGTCCCCGTTCTTGTCTTCGCCCATGACCACCCGGTCAAAACAGACGACCTTCTGATCATCATCGAGTTGCACGAGCTTGACCCCTTGGGTGGCCCGTCCGACCAGGCTGACTTCGGCGATGCCGATGCGGATGATCTTGTGGCCCGAGGTCAGGAGAATGACCTCGTCCTCACTGTCGACCATCATGGCCCCGACCACCCTTCCAGTCCTGGGGGTGACCCGCATGTTGATGATGCCCTTTCCACCTCGGGACTGACCGCGATATTGTTCCAGATGGGTCCGCTTGCCCAGCCCGTGCTCGGCGATGGTCAGCAATTCCTTCTTCCCCGACTCAGTGACCACGACCCCGGTGACGACCTCGTCTCCCGGGCGAAGGGTAATGCCCTTGACCCCGGAGGCCGACCGCCCGGTATCCCGGATCTCCCCACTCCGAAAACGGATCGAATACCCCTCCCGGGTGACCAGGATGACCTCGTCGTCCTCACCTGTCTCCCGCACGGCCAAGAGTTCGTCCTCCTCGCGCAGACCCACGGCGATCAGCCCACTGCTGCGTATGTTCCGATACAGGTTCATGGCAGATTTTTTGACCATTCCTTTCTTGGTCACGAACAGGAAGGATTTCTCCTCGCTCATGTCCCGTTGACTGAGAATGGTGGCCACGTACTCGTCCTGCTCCAGGGGCAGGATATTAGCGATGTGCGTGCCCTTGGCTATTCGGCTGCCTTCGGGAATCTGATGGGCCTTGGTCTGATACGTCCGGCCCCGGCTGGTGAAGAAGTAGAGATACTGGTGATTGGAGGAGATGATGATGCTGGTGATAAAATCCTTGTCCGAGACGTTCACCCCGGCCTTGCCCTTGCCGCCTTTTTTCTGCTGTTGATAGATGTCCAGCGAGGCCCGCTTGATATAGCCCTGCCTGGACATGGTGATGACCACCTCGTCGTCGGGAATGATGTCCTCAATGTCGATGCTCCCCGGATCGTGGTCGAGAAGCAGAGAGCGTCTCGGGGTTGCGAAGGACCTCTTGAGTTCCTCGAGTTCACCTTGGATGACCGATTTGAGGACTTCCTGATTCTCGATGACACTTTTGAGATACTCAATGCGCTTAAGGAGTTCCTTGTACTCTTCCAGGAGTTTTTCGCGCTCCAGGCCGGTCAGTCTCTGCAGGCGCATATCCAGGATGGCCTGGCTCTGGATGTCGCTCAGACCGAAACGCTCAGTCAACCGGGCCTTGGCCTCGGCCGGCCCAGCCGATGAGCGGATAATGGACACGACCTCATCTATGTTGTCCAGAGCCACCCTTAGGCCTTCGAGAATATGGGCCCTGTGTTCGGCCTTGGCCAATTCGAAGCGGGAACGCCTGACAATGACCTCCTTGCGGAAGGCGATGAAATGCTCAAGTATCTCCTTGAGATTCAGAAGTTTGGGTCTATTGTTGACCACGGCCATCATGTTGATTCCGAAACTGGTCTGAAGCTGGGTGTACTTGTAGAGCTGATTGACCAGGACGGCCGAGTTCACACCCCGTTTGAGATCCATGACGATCCGGATGCCGTTGCGGTCCGACTCGTCCCGCAAATCTGAAATGCCCTCGAGTCGCTGCTCATTGACCAGGGCGGCGATCTTTTCCACCAGCACAGACTTGTTCACGGCATAGGGAATCTCGTTGACAATGATGGACTCCTGGCCGTTTTTGCGTTCTTTGACTTCCAGGCGGGACCTGATCATGACATTGCCCCGACCGGTCTCGTAGGCGTCCCTGATTCCCCGGCGGTTGAACAGAAAGGCCCCGGTGGGGAAGTCGGGCCCCTGGACAAGGGCCATCAATTCACGAATCGAGGCCTCGGGACGATTCAGGAGGAGCAGGGTCGCATCGACCACCTCTCCCAGGTTGTGAGGCGGAATGTTCGTGGCCATTCCCACTGCGATGCCCGAGGAGCCGTTGACTAGGAGATTGGGCACCTTGGTCGGCAGGACCGAGGGTTCCTGGAGGGTGTTGTCGTAATTAGGCCGAAATTGGACCGTATCCTTGTCGATATCCTCCAAAAAATTGGTGGTCAGACGGGACATGCGGGCCTCGGTGTACCGCATGGCCGCGGCAGAGTCACCGTCGATGGAGCCAAAGTTTCCCTGGCCATCAATGAGTGGGTCGCGCATGTTGAAATTCTGGGCCAAGCGAACCAACGCGTCATAGACCGCGGAATCTCCGTGGGGATGATACTTGCCGATAACGTCGCCCACCACCCTGGCCGACTTCTTGTAAGGCCGGTTATAGGTGTTCCCGAGATCGTGCATGGCGTACAGAATCCGCCTGTGGACGGGTTTGAGACCATCGCGGACGTCAGGTATGGCCCGACCGACAATGACGCTCAGGGCATACTCGAGATACGATTTTTTGAGCTCTTGCTCTATGTTGATAAAACTTTTCTGATCTTTTTGTTCTTTTTCTTCGGGGGTGTTCACTCTTTCCTCGCTTGCATCTCTCTTCCAGGCAGTGCCGACAAAAACTTCCCTAGATGTCCAGATCTCTGACGGTCAGGGCGTTTCTCTCGATGAAATCACGCCTGGGCTCGACCTTATCTCCCATGAGTCTTGAAAAAAGTTCGTCGGCTTCCTCGGCATCTTCGATGGTCACCTTGTACAGGGCCCGGTTTTCCGGATTCATGGTCGTTTCCCAGAGCTGTTCCGGATTCATCTCACCAAGACCCTTGTAGCGTTGAATACCAACCCCTTTTTGAGCCTCTTCCAGGGACCGGTCCAGAATGAAGAGCGCATCACCTGCACCGAGTTCAACCCCTTTGCTCTCCAATGTGTAGACAAGATCGGGGCATGATTCCCGCAAGGTATCCACGACACCGTAGGCGGCCCGGTAGAGGCGGGTATTGAAAAATTCTACGCCTATTTTGGTTTGACGGGCGTTGGCGTCCTCGATGACCGCATAATGACGAATGTCCTTTTCCAACACTTCGCGGCTGTCGTCATCGTCTTCATCCTTTTCTTCCAGGACGTGCAGGGAATACCCCTTCTCCCGGACATATTCGAGGAGTTCCGGGCTTGTTCCCTCGATCAAGCCTTCAGCCGTTATCCGCTCCGGGCAGGCGACCATGACCATGAAGAGATGTTCAGGAATACCAATATTGGCGGCCTCGTTCATTTTTTCCCGTAACCCTGAGACAGCCCACAAAAAATCCTCCATGGATTTTCCATGAAGTTCGTTTCCGCTGGAGGTTCTGACGGTCACTTCTGAGCTGACCCGTTCGATGAGAAAGGCGTTCAGGCCAGACTCGTCTTTGATGTATCGTTCGAAATTTCCCTTGTGGACCCGGTACAGGGGAGGCTCGGCGATGTAGAGATAGCCCTTGTCCACAAGTTCCTCGTACTGGCGGAAAAAGAACGTCAAAAGCAGGGTTCGGATATGGGCCCCGTCCACATCGGCGTCGGTCATGATGACTACCTTGTGATAGCGGAGCTTTTCCAAATTGATCCCGTCCTCGCCGATGCCGATACCCATGGCAGTGATCAGGTTCTTGATCTCCTTGTTCTTGAGCATCTTGTCGAAACGGGTCTTTTCGACGTTCAAAATCTTGCCCCGCAAAGGGAGAATGGCTTGAAACCTTGGATTTCGGCCCTGTTTGGCCGAACCTCCGGCCGAATCGCCCTCGACGATGAAAATTTCACTTTCCTCTGGGCTCTTGCTCTGACAATCGGCAAGCTTCCCAGGTAGGGAATGATCTCCCAGTGCCCCTTTGCGTCGAACGAGATCCTTGGCCCGCCTGGCGGCTTCCCTGGCCCTGGAGGCGTCCACGACCTTTTCGACAATCAGCTTGGCGTCCTTGGGATTCTCCTCGAAAAAAGTCATCAACCTCTCATAGACGATACCGTTGACGTACCCGGAAACCTCGCTATTCCCGAGCTTGGTCTTGGTCTGCCCCTCGAACTGGGGGTTGGAAAGCTTGACGCTGACGACCACTGTCATGCCCTCGCGGACATCGTCCCCGGACAGCTTGCACTTGAGCTTCTTTGGCAGATCGGCGTTGGCCAGATATGTGTTTATAGCCCGGGTCAAAGCCATGCGGAAGCCCATGAGATGGGTGCCGCCCTCCCGAGTCCGGATATTGTTGGCAAAGGAGTAGACCGTTTCTTTATACCCGGTGTTGTATTGCATGGCAAAGTCGATGACCACGTCGTCCACAGTCCCGCTCCCGGATACAATGGGATGGATGCCGTCGATGCCATTCAGTTGCTGGACAAAGGAGACGATGCCTCCATCGTGAAGATAGGTCTCGCGAGCCTGGTTCCGCTCGTCAAAGAACTCGATCTTCAGACCGGGGTTGAGATAGGCCAGTTCATTGAATCGTTTGGCTAAGATGTCGAACGAAAAAGTGATGTCCGGAAAAATCAGTTCGTCAGGCCGGAAACGAATCCGTGTGCCCGTATTCTCGCTCGTTCCTATCTTTTCAACATCGGCCAACGGGATGCCCCGTTCGTAGCGCTGATGATACTTTCCGCCTTGGCGGTTGACCACAACCTCCAGATACTCGGATAGGGCGTTGACCACGGATACACCCACCCCGTGCAACCCACCCGACACCTTGTAGCTCGAACTGTCGAATTTCCCTCCGGCATTGAGCATGGTCATGACCACTTCCAGGGCCGAACGCTGTTCATCCTCATGGATGTCCACAGGTATGCCCCGACCGTTGTCGGTCACGGTCACGCTGTTGTCGAGATGGATGCTGACCTTGATATGGTCGCAATACCCGGCCAAGGCCTCGTCGATACAGTTGTCAACCACCTCGTAAATCAGGTGATGGAGTCCGGCCTGATCGGTGCCCCCGATATACATGGCCGGCCGTTTACGAGGATGTTCGAGGCCCTTGAGGACGGTAATGCTTTCTGCCGTATAGGCGTTCGGATTCTTTTCGACGGTCATGCTTTTCTATATCTCCCGGGTTTCGGCTTCTTCGGTGTAGTAGGTGTCAGTGGTGATCTCCACGGGCATAGAGATCACCGTGTAGTTCTCGTCGGTGTCAATTCCCCTTATCCTGCAAGGGGATCTGGACCCGGTGAATTCCAGAACCAGGGCCTCCGAATCGAAGTGAGTAATGACCTCCATCAGACTGGCGTTCATGAAGGCGATACTGTCCAGTTCCCCGCTATAGGAAATTTCCAGAATTTCCCTGGCATCGCCCACATCCTGGCCCTGGGTCGTCAGCACCAATGCCTTCGAGGACAGACTCATGAGAATCGAAGAATAATTTTCGGTATTGAATACCGAAAGCCTGTCCAAAGAATCAAAAAAATCTGCTGCGTTGACCTCCATCCTGGATGTGAACTGGCCCTCGAACCGATTGAGGAAGGATTTATAGTCCGGATACGTGTGGAGCTTCAGGGGAAAACTGAGCATTTCCTGGCCGTCGGCAGACCGAAGAAACACTCGTTTGGCCGTCATACTCAATTCAACCTCGTCGAAGGTCGTCCATCTCCGTATTTCGCTCATGGCCTTCTTGGGGATGAGCATTCCTTCCTCCGACAGGACGTTGAACAAATCCTGATTCTGGAATCTGAACAGGGCGAACTGATGGCCATTCATGGCACAGACATCTATCCATCCGTTCTCGTCCTTACCGAGGCGCAGGCAATTGTACTCGTTATCGCTTTCGTCGTCGAGGAGACAAAAAGCCGTTCTGTCAATAAGGGTTCTAAGAAAATTGCCCTCAAGGAGAACGGTTCGTTCTTCGGGAAAGTCGTGAAAATTTTGAAACCATCCTGCATCGTAGGTAGGCAGACGATATTTTTTTCGTCCCTGTTCGATGATGCAGGTTTCACCATCCTTTTCGGTGTGCAGAAGAATTTCACCGCCCTTGTGCTTGCGTACAAGTTCGCAGAACTTTTTGGCGTTCAGGCCGATGAGACCGGCCTCATGAACAACGGCCGGATAGGAGCCTGTAAATTCTGTAGAAGCGTCCGTGGACATGACGACGATCCGATCCGCCTCGGTCTTGATCCAGAGAGAGCGGAGATAGGCTGCTCCGGTCTTGGCTGGGGTGATGGACATGGCTTTTTGTAGGCCCTCAATGACGTCTTCTTTGAGTATTGAAAATTTCATAGTTTTCCTCGTCGTAAGAATAATAGTGGTTCGTTTGTTCAAAAATATTTTATCTGCTCGTTTTTATAATTTTTTTTTCGAACAACTCTGGAAACGATTAAGGAACCGATGAACCGATCATTTTTTGAAAATCGGTTGTTTTGAACCTTGGACACATTCGTTGGAAAGTCTTCTTAGCGTTTGTTTCGTTTTTGGGTCATCATTTTGGATCTGTTTGATTTTTTGGAGGTTGTGGATGACCGTGCTGTGGTCACGGCCTCCAAAAACCTTGCCGATTTCAGCATAGGAAAGCCCCAGATGCTCGCGGCAGAGAAACATGGCCGCTTGTCGGGCAAAGACGATTTCCCGCTTTCTGGAGGAGGAGGCTAAGTCCTGGATCCGCAGGTCCAAATGTGTGGACACGGTTTTGAGGATCGAGTCTACTGTCACATGCGGTGATGGGTGGTCACGGGTCGAGTCGAGGATGTTGTGGAAATCGTGGTCACTCATGTCTCTCCGAACTAGTCCGGTGAAGGCCTTGATTTTTAAAAGCATCCCGCGCAGGGACCGGAAGGATTCGCATTGCATGGCAAGGGTCAGTATCTGCTGGCGGGCCAGCTTGATGCGGTGCTGGGCGACGAATTCTCCGGCCGCTCGTATCCTGATGTCCAGATCAGGTTCCTTCAGGGCAACGACCAGACCGGATTCGATGCGGCTTTTGAGTTCCAGTCGGGTATGCTTCAGGGTGGAGACGGGCCGATCCAGACAGAAGACCATTTGCCGGTCGTCGGATTGGAAGAAGTCGAAGATTCGGATCAGTTCGGCCTGCAGGAAGTCATCTTCCTCGACCTCGTGAAAGTTGTCCAGAACCACGGCTTGAAAGCCATCCATGAAGGATTGGAAGTGTCCTGAACTGGACTGGAATTTTTGGTTCAGGGATCGGGACAGATCGTCACCGGTGGTGGCCAGAATGGATTCTTGGGCCATGCGGTCGGCCATGCGATTGGCCATGGCCATGGCCAGATGAGTCTTACCCGTGCCGGATGGCCCGCAGACGACAAAGGGATTGAATCCGGTTTCCTCGCCTTCGGCGATCTTTTGTGCCGAGGTCATTGGGAAAAAGTTTTTTTTATTGACCAGGAATTTCTCAAAGGTGTTTGTGGATCCAAAGGGAAAGCGGTCCGTGGACGGAGGGCAAAGAGGAGAGGGAAAAGGCCGGAAGGCCGACGCATTTTGAATGTGGACGACTGTATTGCGGCCTTGTACGCTTGAAAATTCCTCCTTGAGGGCTTCGAGAAAAAAATCGGGAATGGATGCCGAAAAGTAGCGGTGTGGGCAGGAGATGGTCACCTCTTGACCATCGAAACTGATGGTCAGGGGATCGAGAAACGAGCGGACCATGTCCTCGTCGAAGCGGGAGACCAGCATGTTTCTGAGTTGGGTTTGGATCACGGCAGAAAGATGGGTTGGGATGTCTCGATCGAATCCAGGCCGGTATCGACATTGGCATTTGCTGATCGAAGGGTTATCGGGTAAGCCGACAAGATTCGAAATTCTGGAAAGGAGAGGGTACGCCGATGGGTAAAGGAATTCACAGGACCATCGCTGAAATAAACGAAAAAATCAAAAAAGGCGTGGCAGTCGTCCTGAACGCTCGGGACATGGCCAGACTAGTCAGGGAACAGGGCAAGGTCAAGGCGGCGGAACATGTTGACATCGTGACCACCGGGACCTTCTCCCCCATGTGCTCGTCCGGCCTGCTCTTTAATATCGGCCAGAAACCACCGACCATAAAAGCTGGAAAAGTCTGGCTGAACGGGGTTCCGGCCTACGGGGGCCTTGCCGCGGTGGACGCCTATCTCGGGGCCACGGAACCGTCCGAGGACGATCCATTGAACAAGGTCTTCCCCGGAGCTTTCAAGTATGGGGGAGGCCACGTCATCGAGGATCTCGTCCAGGGACGAAAGATCTTTCTCAAGGCCTGGGGCTATGGGACCGACTGCTATCCGCGCAAGAGCCTGGAACGGGACATTACCCTGGCCGAACTGCGGTCCGCGGTTCTTCTTAATCCCAGAAACGCCTACCAGAATTACAATTGCGCCGTGAACAAGAGCGATAAGCTCAAGTACACCTACATGGGGCCTCTCAGGCCCAGGATGGGCAACGCCAATTTCGCCACAGCAGGAGAGTTGAGTCCCCTGTTCAACGATCCTTTTTTCAGGACTATCGGTCTGGGGACCAGAATATTTCTCGGCGGAGGCATCGGGTATGTTCTCGGCTCCGGTACCCAGCACGATCCGAGGCCCAAGCGCAATGCCCGCGGTATTCCCCTGTCTGGTTCCGGGACCCTGATGGTCAAGGGCGATCTGAAGGGTATGAACCCCAGGTACCTGCGCGGGGTCAGTTTGGTGGGCTACGGCGTATCCCTGGCCGTTGGCCTGGGCATCCCCATCCCGATCCTGGACGAAGACATGGCTTGGTTCACCGGCGTGAGCGACGAGGATATCGAGATGCCGGTCATCGATTACGGGAACGACTACCAATTGGGCAACGCCAAGCCCTTGGCCCATGTCACCTTTGCCGCTTTAAAGTCAGGAAGCATCGAGGTCGAAAACAAAAATGTTCCCGCGGTGCCGGTCACCAGTCATTCCATATCCCTGGAAATCGCCGATTCCCTCAAATCATGGATCGACCAGGGGCAATTTCTCCTGACCGAGGCTCAGGAGCCCATTGAATCGTATTGATCCGGAGGACATGAAATATGTGCGGGATCATTGGATATGTCGGTCATAGACCGGCCGTGCCTGTTATTTTGCAGGGTCTGAGAAGGCTCGAGTATCGAGGATACGACTCGGCCGGGGTGGCCTATATGGACGGTCAGGAGCTGAGAGTTGTCAGGAGTCCGGGAAAGCTGTCTGCCCTTGAGCAAAGGCTTTCAACAGTGAATTTCATGAACTCGACCTGCGCCATTGGTCACACCCGCTGGGCCACTCATGGACTGCCCACGGAGAAGAACGCCCATCCCCACATGGATCAGATGTCCCGTATGGCCCTGGTCCACAACGGCATCATCGAGAATTACCTTGAGATCAGGGACCGTCTCCAAGGACTGGGACTGACCTTTGACTCGGAAACGGACACCGAGGTTCTGGCCAAGCTCATCGGGCACGAACTGGATGCCACGGGATCCATTCCTCATGCTATTTCCCGGGCCTTGAAGCAGGTGGAGGGGGCGTATGCCTTTGCCTTGATCTGCAACGAGGAAACTCCGACCATCTGGGCGGCCAGAAAATCGAGCCCCTTGCTTTTCGGGGCCGGAACCGGGGAGAATTTCGTGGCATCAGACATCCCGGCCTTTCTCCAATACACTCGAGAGGTCGTCTTTCTTGAGGACGGAGAACTGGTCCAACTGACGGACCATGACTGGAAGGTCTTTGACAGCCGAACCTTGAAGCCGGTAGCCAAACAGACCAGCCGCATCGAATGGGAGGTCCAGGCTGCGGAAAAGGGCGGTTTCAGGCATTTCATGCTCAAGGAGATCTTCGAGCAGCCCCAGGTCATCCGCGACTGCCTCAGGGGGCGGGTCCGACGAAACGGTCGGGTCACGGCCGAATTGAGGGAACTCAAGGACTGGCCCGTACCGAGCCGACTGCATATCGTCGCATGTGGAACCTCCTATCACGCCGGTCTGTGGGCCAAGTACCTCATGGAGGAATGGGCCCGGATCCCCGTGGACGTCGAGATCGCCTCTGAATTCCGCTATCGGCCCCATGTATTTCTCAAGGGCGACGCCATCCTGGCCATCAGCCAATCCGGAGAAACGGCCGACACCCTGGCCGGAATGCGGATCGCCAAGGAATGTAACGTTCCGGTCATGGGACTGTGCAATGTTGTCGGATCCTCGGTCTTCAGAGAGTCGGACCTGGTCATCACCACCCAGGCAGGTCCGGAGATCAGCGTGGCCTCCACCAAGGCCATGTGTAGCCAACAGGTTTTGCTTCTTCTCATGGCCCTGTATTGGGGTGGGAGAAGGGGAATCGTTCCCCAGGATACCCTTCTGACAATTCTCGACGGCTTGACCTCTCTGCCGGAAATGTTGGACGAGGCCTTGCCCGGAATGAGGGAGAGGGCCTCCGAACTGGCCCGTGAATACGCCTTTGCCTCCAGTTGCTTCTATCTCGGTCGGGGACGAAATTTTCCCTTGGCCATGGAAGGGGCCCTGAAGCTGAAAGAAATTTCCTACATCCACGCCGAAGGCTACGCGGCCGGCGAGATGAAGCATGGGCCCATCGCCCTGATCGAGCCTGATTTCCCGACCTTCGCCATCGTCACCGAGGACGACTTGATGTCCAAGATGATGTCCAACCTCCAGGAAGTCAGGGCCAGGGATGGGAGGATCGTCATTCTGACCGACAGCCCGAAGGAACTCGAGGCCGATCATGTCTGGAGAATTCCCCGGGCCGAGGGGCCGCTGAAGAATTTCTTCGTCCTTCCGGCCCTGCAGTTGTTCGCCTATGAAATGGCCGTGTATCTGGGACAGGATGTGGACCAGCCCAGAAACCTGGCCAAGAGCGTGACCGTTGAATGACCGGCATTCGGTCGTTTTTTTCCTGAAGCATTGGAGCACTCATTCATGAAACATACAGTGGTATTCGGTTCACAGTGGGGAGACGAGGGCAAGGGCAAGATCGTGGACATCCTTACGGCCGAGACCGAGGTCGTTGCCCGGTTTCAGGGCGGAAACAACGCCGGGCACACCCTGGTGGTGGACGGCAAGACCTTTGTCCTCCATCTCATTCCCTCGGGAATTCTCCATGAGAATAAGATCTGTCTCATCGGCAACGGCGTGGTTCTGGACCCCGAGGTTTTCTGCCGGGAGATCGACGGACTGGCCGGCCATGGCATCGTCGTCACTCCTGAACGGCTCAAGATCAGTTTCAAGACCCACATCATCATGCCCTACCACAGGCTTTTGGATACCGTCCGGGAAGGGGCCAAGTCGGGCAAAGACAAGATAGGGACCACCGGGCGGGGAATAGGCCCATGCTACGAGGACAAAATGGCCCGCATCGGCATCAGGGCCGGTGACTTCGTCGACCCTTCCTTATTGCGGTCCAAGATCGTCAAGGCCCTGGTGGAGAAAAACGCCCTGTTCACCGGACTCTACGGGCAGAAGGCTCTGGACGCCGAGGAAGTCTTCGCCGAGGTCAAGCCTTGGGCCGAACGGGTGGCTCTGTACCTGGATGATGTTTCCGGAGTGGTGACAAAGGCCACGGAAAAGGGTCATTCTATCTTGTTCGAGGGGGCCCAGGGCATTCATCTAGACATCGATCACGGAACCTACCCGTTCGTGACTTCGTCCAGCACCGTGGTAGGCAATGCCGCCTCCGGCCTTGGGGTTCATCCCGGGATGCTGAAACGGGTCGTGGCCGTGGTCAAGGCCTACACCACCAGGGTCGGGAGCGGTCCTTTTCCCACGGAGCTTGACGACAGAGACGGAGAGCACCTTCAGAGCAAGGGGGCCGAGTTCGGGGCCACCACCGGCCGCAAGCGGCGGTGCGGATGGCTGGACGCCGTGGTCCTCAGGGAATCGGTGCGACTCAACGGCCCCACCGAGATCGCCCTGACCAAGCTCGATGTCCTCGGAGGGCTGTCCGAACTCAATATCTGCACGTCCTACAGGTACAAGGGCGGTCAAACCCTGTTTCCGCCCCAATACGAAAACGCCCTGTTCGACGTGGAGCCGGTCTACGAGATCATGCCCGGGTGGAACGACGATATAAGCGGATGCCGAACCTGGA
>RZZR01000050.1 GCA_009929795.1 Deltaproteobacteria bacterium
CATGGGCCTTCTGGCCTGCGAGGACGTCTGCCCCAAGAACCTGCCCCTCCAGGACCAGCTGGGTTTTTTGCGGCGCAAGATGGGTATCACCGCCCTACGTCAAATCTTCAAAAAGAGGTGATCCATGAGAACCATTCAGGCCAACGATGTCGTCGACGCCGTGGCCAAGCTCTGCATCGACGCCAACAGGTATCTTCCCCAGGATGTCCGAGACTGCTTCGCCCGCTGCGAATCCCTTGAGGATTCCCCTGCTGCCAAGGAGATATTTCGCCAGCTCAAGGAGAACTATGAACTGGCCGAAAACAGCGGCCTGCCCCTTTGTCAGGACACTGGACTGGCCGTCTTCTTCGTCGAAATGGGCCAGGACGTCAGAATCGAGGGCATGACTCCCCGCGAGGCCATCGACGAAGGGGTCCGCAAGGGCTACGCTGAAGGATACCTCCGCAAATCGGCCTGCCACCCCCTGACCCGGGCCAACACCAAGGACAATACCCCGGCCGTCGTCCATCTGGACATCGTCCATGGCGACAAACTGAAGATCAGCATGATGGCCAAGGGCGGCGGATCCGAGAACATGTCCCGGGTGACCATGCTCTCCCCGGCCCAGGGATGGGAAGGAATCAGAAAATTCGTTTTGGAGAGGGTGGCCGAGGCCGGCCCCAACCCCTGCCCGCCCACTGTGGTGGGCATCGGCATCGGCGGCACCTTCGAGCGCTCGGCTCTCCTGGCCAAGCAAGCCATGCTCCGCAAGCTCGGCGATGTGAATCCCGATCCGGAACTGGACAAACTTGAGAAGGAACTCCTGGCAGACCTCTGCAATCTTGGCATCGGGCCCATGGGTCTTGGCGGCAAGACCACCTGCCTGGACGTCAAGATCAGGATGGAGCCCTGCCATATCGCCAGCCTGCCCCTGGCCGTGAACATCCAATGCCACTCCGCCCGGCACAAGGAGGTGGTGCTCTGATGGCCGAATACAAGCTCAGGACGCCCTTGACGGACAAGGACATGGAACAGCTTCGAGTCGGCGACGTGGTCAAGCTGACCGGGACCATCTACACGGCCCGCGACGCCGCCCACAAACGCCTGATCGACCTCTTGGACCAGGGAAAGGAACTTCCCTTCGATCTCCAGGGTTCGGTCATCTACTATGTCGGGCCCAGCCCGGCCCCTCCGGGGCGACCCATTGGAGCCGCTGGCCCGACCACCAGCTACCGCATGGACACCTACGCCCCCCGCCTCCACGGCCTGGGTCTCAAGGCCAGCGTGGGCAAGGGCAAACGCAACGATGCGGTCAAAACAGCCCTCAAGGAACATAAGGCCGTCTATTTCGGGGCCACCGGCGGGGCCGGGGCTCTTTTGTCCCAATGCATCAAGGCGGCCCAGGTCATCGCCTTCGACGACCTGGGTCCCGAGGCCATCCGGGAACTGACCGTCGAGGAATTCCCGCTTCTGGTCATCAACGACTGCCACGGAGGCGAGCTCTACGCCCAGCCCGACCTGGCCGCCGTCGGTCTTCGGTAACCAAACTCAACACGCAAGCATCGAGGTACACGCCATGGCACTCTTCACCCCTCAGGAAGCGCTCGAATACCATTCCAAGGGTCGACCCGGAAAAATCGAGGTCGTCCCCATCAAACCCTGCAAGACCCAGAAGCACCTGTCCATGGCCTACAGCCCGGGCGTGGCCGAGGCCTGCCGGGCCATCGCCGCCGACCCGAACCTCTCCTACACCTACACCGGACGACGCAACCTCGTAGCCGTGGTCTCCAACGGCACGGCCGTCCTGGGACTGGGCAACATCGGTCCACACGCCGGCAAGCCGGTCATGGAAGGCAAGGGCGTCCTCTTCAAGGTCTTTGCCGACGTGGACGTCTTCGACATCAACCTGGACGTCAAGGACCCGGACAAGCTCTGCGAAATCGTCAAGGCCATGGAGCCAACCTTCGGAGGCATCAACCTCGAGGACATCAAGGCTCCGGAATGCTTTTACATCGAGGAACGCCTCAAAAAAGAGATGGGCATCCCGGTTTTTCACGACGACCAGCACGGCACGGCCATCATCTCCGGGGCCGGTATCCTGAACGCCTTGGAGATCACCGGCAAACGCATCGAGGATCTCCGCCTCGTGGTCAGCGGGGCCGGGGCCGGGGCCATCGCCTGCACCAGGTTCTATGTTGCCCTTGGCTTCCAACCCGAGAATATCGCCATGTTCGACTCCCGTGGCCACATCCATGCCGGCCGGACCGACCTGAACGAACACAAAAAATTCTTCGCCACCAAAAAGCAATTTTCGTCCCTTGGCGAGGCCATGAAGGGCGCGGACTGCTTCCTGGGTCTGTCCGTGGCCAATGCCGTGACTCCGGACATGGTCAAGTCCATGAACAAGGAACCCATCATTTTCGCCTGCGCCAACCCCGACCCGGAAATCGGATACTTCGAGGCCAAGGACGCCCGGCCGGACGCCATCATGGGAACCGGGCGCTCCGACTACCCCAACCAGATCAACAACGTCCTGGGCTTTCCCTTCATCTTCCGAGGCGCTTTGGACGCCGAGGCCACGGACATCAACGAGGAGATGAAGGTCGCCGCCTCCCGGGCTCTGGCCGCTCTGGCCAAGGAGCCGGCTCCGGACTATGTTCTCGAGGCCTATGGGGTCAAAACCCTGACCTTCGGACCCGACTACATCATTCCCAAGCCCCTGGACCTGCGGCTGATCGAGTTCGAATCCGCGGCCGTGGCCGAGGCGGCCATGAAAACCGGAGTGGCCCGTCGGACTTTGGATTTGAACCAGTACCGGCTTGATTTGCGTCGGAGAATCACCGAGTCCCGCCAGCGCATCGCACAATACGTTGACACCTATCACCTCGATATCTGATGCCAAAATGATCAACCGTCATCGGGCCTTGGGGTCCGATGACGGTTTTTCAACAAAACTGACACAGCCCCTCCTTTACATCCTTCCTGCAAGTTCTTACCTCTTGCCATTCCCGTTCCGACCCCTCGGTCGACAATTCAACATGGAGGTTTCGTTCATGAAAAAATACTGTCTTTTATTTGTATTTTTGTTCAGCGTCTCGGCCCTACCCGTACCGGCCTTTTCCAAACTCCCCGACTTCACCGCTCTGACCGAAAATGTCGGCCCGGCAGTAGTCAATATAAGCACAGTCAAAATGGTCTCGACCCGTCAGCCCTTTCCTCGCTTTTTCGGTCCGGGTCAGAAGGAAGGCCCCTTCAGGGACTTCTTCGACCAATTCGAAGATTTTTTCAGTAACAGGGGCATGCAGCCCCGTAAGCAGAGATCCCTGGGGTCAGGTTTCATCATCTCAAAGGACGGATACATCGTGACCAACAACCACGTCGTGTCCGAGGCCGATGAGGTCATCGTCAACCTCCTCAAGTCCGACGGCAGCGAAGAACCCCTGACGGCTAAAGTCGTCGGCACCGACCCCGAGACGGATCTGGCCCTTTTGAAGGTTGAGGCCAAACGGGACCTGCCGGTCATCGACTTCGGCGATTCCGACGACATGAAGGTCGGTCAATGGGTTCTGGCCATTGGGAACCCCTTTGGACTCGACCATACCGTGACAGCCGGGATCATCAGCGCCAAGGGTCGCACCATCGGAGCCGGGCCTTACGACAATTTTCTGCAGACCGACGCATCCATCAACCCCGGCAACAGCGGCGGTCCTCTGGTGAACATGGACGGCGAGGTCATCGGCATCAACACGGCCATCATCGCCAGTGGGCAGGGCATCGGCTTCGCCATACCCAGTAACATGGCCAAGACGGTCATCAAGCAGATCCGGGATCACGGCAAGGTCAAGAGGGGCTGGCTTGGGGTCACCATCCAAAACGTGGACGAGAACACCGCCAAGGCCTTGGGACTCAAGGAAGCCCGCGGGGCACTGGTGGCCTCGGTGGCCGTCGGCGACCCGGCCGACAAGGCTGGGGTCAAGCCCGGCGACGTCATCACCCACGTCGATGGGACCCAGGTTGCCGACGCCAACGACCTGACCCAGAAGATCGGTCGTCTCCTGCCTGGAACCAAGGTCACCATCGAGGTCTGGCGTAAAGAAAAGCCCCAAAAACTCGACTTGGTCCTAGATGATCGGCAGGGCAAGGTTTCGGCCACCCAACTGGCCACAACGGAAAAACAAGGCCCAGCGATCATGGGTCTCACCGTCAGGCCCGTAACCGACGACGAGGCCAAGGCCTTGAATCTCGACTCAGGCCAGGGACTCCTGGTCGTGGAGGTCGATCCGACCTCGGCGGCCGCGGACAGTGGGGTCCAGGCCGGAGACGTCATCCTCGAAGCCAATCAAGAACCCGTGGCCAGCGCCGAAGACTTGCAGAAAGCCATGGCCGCGGCCGAGGAGAGCGGCGTGGTTCTGCTGTATCTGAAACGAAGTGGCCAAAACACCTTTGTAACCGTTCCCCTGGCCAAAAACGGCAACTGACCCTACGTCGAAACACCGGTCGGGCCCATCAGAGCCCGGCCGGTCCGAAAAATGTACACTCATCGAATCCTGGTCGCCGGTTGCAAAATCAACCTCTATCTGCGCATCACCGGCCGACGTCCCGACGGTTACCATGACCTCGACACTCTGTTCTATCCATTGGGAACTCCCAGCGACCGGATTGCAATCACCCCCCGCTCCGGTCCTTCAAATTTGACCATCTCCTGCAGCGACCCTCTTCTTCAAGGTCCGAACAACATCCTCAATCGAGTCTACTTTCTCTATCAAGCCAAGACCGGACGGGCACTGCCGAACCTCCACATCCGCCTGACCAAGGGCATCCCCACGGGAGCGGGTCTGGGCGGTGGCAGTTCCGATGCCGCAGCTCTGCTTCGATATCTGGACGGACCCGACCCTGTGGGGACAAACCTGCTCCAGTCCATGGCCCGTACCCTCGGCGCAGACGTGCCTTTCTTCCTGCAAGACCGGCCAGCCTGGGCCCAAGGCATTGGAGACCGACTTTCGCCGGTGGAATTCAGAATTCCGGCCAAGCATCTTCTTCTGATCTTTCCACCACTTTCGGTTTCCACGGCTTGGGCCTATCATGCATGGGACGCCCTCGATGTTGAGAAACCATGGAAATCACCCGAGTTGACAAGCACATTCCCTGAAGCTAAACAGTCCCCCTTCAGGAATGGGGTATATCTGTACAACGATTTTGAAAGAGTCGTCTTTCCGAGACATAAGGCTCTCCGACATCTGAAAATCAAGCTCCTGACCTGCGGAGCCCTCGGATGCCTCATGACTGGATCCGGATCCTGCCTGTTCGGCCTCTTCGAGGACCAACGAGGTTTGGATCGGGCTCGTAAATATTTGAACCGGCATTCTTTCCCGCACCACTCGCACGGAATCTGAGACTGGGGCGTCGCCAAGCTGGCAAGGCAACGGGTTTTGGTCCCGTCATTCGAGGGTTCGAATCCTTCCGCCCCAGCCAATCTCCACCAGCATGAGGTCCACAACCATGCCAGGACACGGCAATCTAAAAATCGTTTCCGGCAACGCCAACCCACAACTGGCCGAAGCCATCTGCGACCATCTTGGAGACCGGTTGACCCCGACCCTGGTCAGCCGATTCAGCGATGGCGAAATCCGTATTGAGGTCGGCGACAACGTCCGGGGCGACGATGTTTTCGTTGTCCAATCCACCTGTTCACCGGTCAACGACAACCTTATGGAACTCCTGCTCATGCTTGATGCCTTAAAACGGGCCAGCGCCGAAAGGGTCACGGCCGTGGTTCCCTATTACGGCTACGCCCGACAGGATAGAAAAGTCGGGCCGAGAGTGCCCATCAGCGCCAAGCTGGTAGCCGACTGCATGACGGTGGCCGGCGTTGACCGACTTCTGACCGTTGACCTCCACTCGGGACAGATCCAGGGTTTTTTCAACATCCCCGTGGACAATCTCTACGCCGCCCAGATCCTCCTCCAGTATATGCGGGAACTGGGAACCGAGCTGGTCGTCGTATCCCCAGATGCCGGGGGGACGGAGCGTGCCAGGGCGTACGCCAAACGCCTTGGAGCCGGTCTGGCCATCGTTGACAAACGCCGCAATGAACCGAATAAGGCCCAGGCTATGCGGGTCATCGGAGATGTCGAGGGTAAAGTGGCCATCGTTCTTGATGATATGATCGATACCGCCGGAACCATGTGCGAAGCGGGCAAACTCATCGCTGAAAACGGAGCGAAGAAAGTGGTCGCCTGCGCCACCCATCCGATCCTTTCCGGCCAGGCCATTGAACGACTTGAGGCCTCGGACTTTTCGGAAGTCATCGTCACCGACACCATTCCGCTGAAAGAGCAGGCCCGCAGGTCCGAAAAATTCAAGGTCATCAGCGTCGGAGGCCTGATTGCCAAGGCCATTCACAATATTCACTCGGAATCGTCGGTCAGCGTGCTCTTCAACTGAGACCGACCCCTTCGGAATCCACGTCACAAGGAGATACACCCCATGTCCAACGAACTGCAGCTTACGGCTGAAACCCGTGCCGAAAAGGGCAAGGGTCCGAATCGACGGCTCAAGGCCCAAGGTTTCGTACCCGGCGTCTATTACAACGCCCACGGAGAGAACATCCTGGTCAAAATGTCGGCTATCAACTTTACCAAAGTCCTGACCAAGGCCGGTTACAACAAGGTCGTCACCCTGCTCATCGACCGTGACGGTGCCGTCGAGACCAAGCCTTGCCTGATTTGGGACGTCAAGAGCCATCCCTTCAAGCCCCGCTACGAACATGTCGATTTTCTCGGCATAGATCCAGACCGCGAAGTCACTCTGACCGTTCCCGTCGTGACCACCGGCAAGGCCAAGGGCGTCGTCAAGGGCGGGATGCTCGAATGGTATCGGAACACAGTGGACATCGTCTGCCTGCCCAAGGACATCCCCGACAACATCACCATCGACATTACACTGCTCGATGGAGGAGAAAAGATCTGCGTTAGGGATCTGCCCATGCCCGCCGGGGTCCAGGTGATCTTCGACGACAATTTCGCCGTGCTGACCATCAAGGCGAAAGGCAAGGCTTCGGACGAGGATGGAGATCAAACGGCCGAGTGAAAACAGCTCCGTGCCGCTCCAAACGATCGATTTATTCCCGGTGAGGGGGCCCGCCACGGGCCCCCTCACTTCATAGTCTCCATCTAATCCGACGCCCCCCATTTTCACCATGACAGTCCCATGTCAGTGACCGGTCTTATCTTCGGGCTCGGCAACCCGGGGCAACGCTATGAACGAACCCGCCACAACCTGGGATTCATGCTAGCCGACCGGATAGTTTCTGAGGCTCCTGATGCCTCGGTCAAGTCTCGCGGAGAACTCCACCACATCTGGTGTGTCAACGAATCCGTGACCGGAAAATCGTGGCTGGTCGTCAAGCCTCAGACCTACATGAATCTGAGCGGGGAATCCGTAGCCAGAGTTCTCCGTCGCCACCCTGTGCCTCTTGATCGAGTCCTCATCTTGCATGACGAACTCGACCTCCCCTGGGGAAGATTCCGATTCAAGGCGGGAGGTGGAACAGCCGGCCACAATGGCCTCAAATCCATTGCCCACTACCTCGGATCCCGGGATTTTCTCCGACTGAGGATGGGCATAGATCGGCCACCTCCCCGATGGGAAGTAACCAACTATGTTTTATCAAAAATTCCCCCGGACGAGGAGGCATCCTTGTCCTCCTTTCTGGACTTGGCGGCTAGGGCCGTCCACCATTTTTGTCGACATGGTCTCGATTCGGCCATGCAAGAATTTCATCCTCTGACTTGAGTCGTTTTTCCCGGCTGCGAAATAAAAACTTCCCTCACTGAACCATGGACTATCCAGCGTGAATGGTGTAAAGAATGTCTGAGTGTCTCATAAGTTTCTTCCCCTTCCGTTTGGAGGTATGAGTGTTTTCCGTAGGTGACTTGGTGGTGTATCCGGCGCAGGGTGTCGGCAAGGTCGAAAATGTCGAGGTCCAGGAAATTGCCGGGACCAGTGCCGAAATGTACATCGTCAAAATCCTCAGCAACAACGTCAAGTTGCTGGTACCCGTATCCAACGTCAAAAACGTTGGCCTGCGGGCCGTGTATTCGGCCAAAAAAGCCAAAACCATCCTTGAATATATCAAGGATCGCTCGGATTTTACCGGATACTCCGGACAAAATTGGAACCGCCGCTACCGCGAATACTCTGAAAAGCTCAAGAGCAGCGATCTCAAGGATGTCGCCTACGTCCTCAAAGAACTTATCCTCATCGGCAAGGACAAGGATCTTTCCTTCGGTGAAAGGCGTCTCCTCGAACAGGCCATGAACCTCATCTCCATGGAAATTTCTTTCGCCCTCAAGAAGGAGCAAAAGGTCATCAAGGAAGAGATCGAGGCCATGTTCGCCGACATTCTCAAAGCCAAAAAAGAGCCGATAGATGACGAAGAGGAAGAGGACCAAGGGTCCGAGGCCTCCTGAGATTTTTCAACACCGTCTTGGCAAGTATCGGCCCTCGTACCCTTCCGGGTCGATCTATGTCCCTTGAAATCGACACGAGTCGTCTCGTCCGCATTGGCTGTTTTCTCGCCTCCTGGGGACGCATTGACCATTATTGAATCCGTTGATACTGAAATCTCGTTTCATGCGATGATTTCAAGCCTTAATCTTTAACCTGTACCACGACTGCACTCTCTTCATAGAATCGTATCCGAACCGAAAAATTACTTCTGCTAGATGAAACCGGATATTTTCATATCCGTTTTTACTGTGTTTCGAATAATCAATGTACATTGTTAAATGCTTCACACTTTTTGTTGATCGAGGTCCTGCATGAATTTGTCTGAGTTAAAACAGAAGTCGATGGCCGAGCTTATGGAGCTTGCCGGCCAATACAAAATCGAAAACCCAAGCGGGCTGAGAAAACAAGAACTCATTTTTGCCCTCTTGCAGGCTTGCTCATCGCAAAACGGGGCCATCACCGGGGAAGGCGTCTTGGAAACTCTGCCCGACGGGTTCGGCTTTCTCCGTTCTCCCATGTACAGTTACATGCCCGGTCCGGACGACATCTACGTATCCCCCTCGCAAATCCGGCGCTTCGGCCTCCGAACGGGCGAGGTTATCTCCGGACAAATCCGCCCGCCCAAGGAGGGCGAACGCTATTTTGCCCTGCTTCGGGTAAAGGAGATCGGCTTCGAACCCCCGGAAAAAACAAAAAACATCGTCCTATTCGACAACCTGACGCCTATCTATCCCAACGAAAGATACAAAATGGAGAACGGGTCGGACAATTTGTCGGCTCGGATCATCGACCTTCTCACGCCCATCGGTAAAGGGCAGCGAGCGGTCATCGTCGCCCCGCCCAGGACCGGAAAAACTATGCTCCTCCAGACCCTGGCCAACTCCATCAACGCCAACCATCCCGAAGCCTTCCTCATTGTCCTGCTCATTGACGAACGCCCGGAGGAGGTCACCGACATGGAGCGGACCGTCCGTAATGCTGAGGTCATCAGCTCCACCTTCGATGAACCGCCTCAGCGTCATGTACAGGTGGCTGAAATGGTCATCGACAAGGCCAAGCGGCTGGTCGAACGCAAGCGAGACGTAGTCATTCTTCTGGACAGCATCACCCGTCTGGGCCGGGCATACAACGCAGTCAGCCCCTCTTCGGGTCGAGTTCTGTCCGGAGGCCTTGACGCTAACGCTCTCCAACGCCCGAAGCGATTCTTCGGAGCAGCCCGGAACATCGAAGAGGGCGGCAGTCTGACCATTGTTGCCACTGCACTAATCGACACAGGCTCCCGAATGGACGAGGTCATCTACGAGGAGTTCAAGGGCACCGGAAACTGCGACATCTACCTTGACCGACACTTGGCCGACAAACGAACCTTTCCGGCCATCGACATCAACCGATCCGGCACCCGCAAGGAAGAATTACTGCTCGACCCGGACATCCTGAACCGAGTTTGGATTCTGCGCAAAGTTCTGTCGCCAATGAACCCCATGGACGGTATGGAATTTCTTTTGGACAAGATGCGGGGAACCAAGAACAACACCCAGTTCCTGGATATCATGAACCGTTGAGCATGAAAGTCCCTGCCACGATCTGCCCGGCGGACAATAATTTCCGGGCATGGCTCGACCTGCTGAACCTTAAGCCATCACATGCCCTGCTGGAGGCCATGGCTTCTTTTTTACGGGCCTATCTTGAATCCCAGAAACGCAACCGATACATACTAGGCGTCTCCGGCGGCATCGACTCAGGATTCCTCGCCGCCCTTCTTCATCGCCACGACATTCCGTTTACAGCCTTCTCTATTCCCATAGCCACCAACCGCCCGGACGAACGGACAAGGGCCGAGGCCATCTGTCGGGCTTATGCTCCGGCCTCTTCCTGGACTTCAGCCCAGGACCTGACCGATCTCTATTACCTGATCTCGACCCGTCTGTGGACGATCTTCAACCGAAGCACGCCTGCCGCTGAGGGCAACATCAAGGCCCGGATACGAATGACGTTTCTGTATCACGCCGCTCAACTTCTCGAAGGATGCGTGCTGTCAACGGACCAGCTCGACGAACTTCTGACCGGGTTCTGGACCCTGCACGGCGATGTCGGAGATGTCAGCCCGCTGCAGCTCATCCCCAAATCCGTCGAGTACGAGCTGGCCGAGATACTCTGCCTCAAGCTTGATAATCCGGCCCCGCTCCGCGCGGCCATCAAGGCCGTGCCGACGGACGGTCTGGGTATTTCAACCTCGGATCTCGACCAGATGGGTGCTCCTTCGTTCACGGCCCTGGAAGACCTTTTTCATTCCTACTTTACCCTCCGGCTCAAAGCTGAAGAGACGCCCCTCACCAATAATGAACGCTCGCACCTCGACGCATTGGAAGAAGAGATCCCCATCAAGCGCTTCAAGGCCACAGGTTTCAAGCGCTCCGGAGCGATCATTTTCGACCCCTTGACGGCCCTCCCCTAACCAAAGCCCGAAGTTCCTTGCCAGGTCTCACACCCTGGGATATCTTTGATACAAGAATCGTCGCTATAACCCCAACGCCGACGAAAATCCAAAGCTCGATATGCAGCGCATCCTTTGCATTCCATCCGTACTGATCCTGGCGATTTCTCTCATCCTTCCCGCACGGATCGAGGCCTCGCTTCTCGGGGAATTCACCATTCGGGACGAGGCCAAGCTTGGCGAACAGTTGGCCTTGGTCATGGCCATGAACTTCGATATGATCGACGATCCGGTGATCACGGGATACATTCTCGATCTCGGCCGACGCATCGCCGAGGGAATCCCTCCCCAGCCCTTCCCTTTCCGCCTAAACGTAGTCAACAACAATGCTATGAATGCCTTTGCCACTGCGGCCGGCTACGTCTACATCTTCTCAGGCCTCATCTTGAATGTGGAGGCCGAATCCGAACTAGCCGGGGTCATGGCCCACGAGTTCGCACACGTTACCGAACGGCACATTGCCAGAAGCATCGAGCAGTCCAAACTCATCGGACTGGGAACCTTGGCCGGAATGCTGGCCGGAATCTTTCTGGGAACCCAGGGAGACGGCCAAGCCGGTTCTGCAGTTCTGCTCGGCTCTCTAGCCGGCTCCAAAAGCGCGGCTCTCAAATACTCTCGGGAACATGAGCGGGAAGCCGACCACGTCGGTTTCAACTACCTGACCGGCGCTGGATTCGATCCCCGGGGGCTTCCCGAGGCCTTCAAGAAAATCCGCCGCCTAGCTTGGCTCGGGGGAAGCAGTATCCCCTCCTACCTGAGCACCCATCCCGGCGTGGATGAACGGATCGGCTACCTGGAGCAGCGCATCGACCGCCTCCCTGGCGATCAGCACGGAATTGCGGACGACAATACACGATTGTATCTTGTCCAGGCCCTGCTTCGGGCCCGTTACTCCAACCCCCAAAACGCCTTGGCTTTTTTCGACCAGTCTGCACCGACATGCTTCAACCTCCTTGGTCGGGCCATGACCCTTTCGCGCCTCAACCGTATTACCGATTCCGAGGAGGCCTTTCAAAGGGCATTGGCCTGCTCGGATCTGGACTCCAGGGTCCTGTCGAGGGAATATGGACGGTTTCACTACGAATACGGGGATTCCGGGTTGGCGGCCAGACATCTGCTCAAGGCCGTGTCCCTCGATCCATCCGACACCATGGCCCTATTTTTCTACGCTCGAATCCTGGCTGAACGAGGCCAGAGAGCCGAAGCAGTCGAATATCTTCAGAGAATCCTTCGGGGCAATCCTCACCACAAGGATGCTCACAGACATCTCGCGCTCATCTATGGTCAGGATAAAAACACCTTCCGGGCCTATCTTCACCTAACCCACGCCGACATGCTCGACCTTCGAGACAATCTGGTCCGTAAACGTCTTCGGGAAATGAAAAACATGGAGCTAACGGATGAGGAACGGCTGGATCTGGAGAAGCTTGAAAACCTCTACCAGGAGCGCCAGAAAATTCTGGCCGGAAAGAATTAGATACTGACGGAAAAGACAAAAAATTTCGCAAGACACGAAAATCTTTTCATTCGGCAAGAACCTGCTCGATCAAGGCATTTTTTTCCTCCTCGGGCAGGTACGGCTTCATGGTGATGTCCAAAATCTTGGCCTCGCGGGCCCGTTTTCGGTTTACAGCCTTCATGATCAAGGCCATAAGTTCCTGATGGGGACATGGCTTCATCAGATACTCGAAGGCCCCCCTCTTTATGGCATCCACGGCCGAATCGACCGTGGCGTGACCGGTCAGCATTATGATCTCGACCAACGGGTCGATCTCCTTGATTTTCTTTAAGGTTTCGAGACCGTCCATGCCCGGCATGGCCAGATCGAGAACCACGACATCAATCCCTGACTTGGCGGAAAACAACGACAAGGCCTCCGATCCTTTCCCGGCCCAGGCCACCTCGAAGCCCTTGGAGGCTAGACGCTTGGCCAAGACTTCGACAAATGCCCGCTCGTCGTCGACAAGAAGGACTCCGACCGTCCGATTCATCCGTCGTGTCCCTATCTTCGAAAAAACCTTCCGAGCAGGCCCGCTTTCCTGGAGCGCACCAAGGTGGTCTCCTCAAGCTTTGGAGCCGGACCGCAGACGGTCGTCTCTTGGGGTTCTTCTTTCCCGTTTTTGTCCATTTCAACCCTAACCAAAATCACGGAAATATTGTCGGGCCCTCCGGCTTCGTTGGCCTCACGAACCAGAAGCTGGGCTTTGAGCGGCAGGTCTGCGTTGCGCTGTAGGACTCCCAGCATCCGCTCGTCGGCAACAGCGCCATGCAACCCGTCGGAACACAGCAAAAAAATGTCATTGTCCTGGAGCGCTTCGATCTCGAACAGGTCGGCTTGCACCAAATCTTCAACGCCCAGTGCCCGAGAAAGAACGTTGCGCATGCCGCAGGTCTGCACCTCGTCCTCGGTCAACTGACCTGTGCGCACCATCTCCTGAACCAGAGAGTGGTCCCGGCTGATCTGGCGCAATTGGCCTCCCCGTTCAAGATAGCACCGACTGTCGCCGATATTGATCACCAAGGCACGGCCGCCTTCAAAGATGACCAGACCGACCAGGGTGGTGCCCATGCCCTGAAGGTGCTCGTCGGATCGGGAACGGTCCAGGATCTTCGAATTGGCCGTATCCACGGCCCAACGAAGAGACTCCTCCGGTGTTCCTTGTCCAAGGCCGGCGAAAAAATCATCCGGAACCGATGCGGTGGCCATGGAGCTTGCCGTCCGACCTCCCTGAGCACCGCCCATGCCGTCGGCAACCAGAAAAAAAAGGGGAAAGCCTGCGCCTTCCTCCGAAAGAAAAATGGCGTCCTGATTCTCGCTGCGAACCATCCCCTGATCGGTCAATCCGAAATAATGGATATGCATAGCTCTGCTCGGGATTTGAAATCAAAAAAGCACATCAGGGCATGGGCAGAGCGATGAGCGTAGCCAATTGATCGAAAAGATCGCTCAAAGCGTTGAACAATTCCTGACCGAGCAGTACGGCGGCCATGGCTACGCCAACGACTCCAATGGTCAGGAGATACTCCACTGTGGTCTGGCCGGACTCATTCGCGACCCATTGTCGCATCGCCTGCGAACGACAATCGTCATCCAACGCTCCTGGGTCCTTTGGTATGCGGTGTACTTTCAATAAAAAACGCAGACCGAAACCATCGGAGATTTTCCTCAAAATTTTTAGCATGCCGGGGACTCCATCATCATGAGATCTGCCCAATCAAAATCGCGTGCGCCCGCGGATTTCAAAATTTGAACTAAACGAATCAGCCGGGAAGAGCAACCCCATGGTGTCGACTTGGGTCAACAGCTCAATCCTGCACGATCCTCTTGACACATATTTCCTCACAGTGCCATTATATTTGAAAATGTTTGGAGTTGAGTCGTCGGTATCATCAATTGGGCCATCAAGGAGGACCGAAAAATGGGCGTGCTCGAAAAATTGTGGAAGGACGAACGCGGTCAGGGAACCACTGAGTACATGCTGATCATCGGGGTCATCGTGCTGGCGATCCTGTTCGCGGCCTACAAATTCATTCCCATCTTCCAGGAAGGGGTCATATCCCTGGCCAACAGAGTCAAGGACGTCCTGAGCGCAGGCAAGGAAGGACACAGCAATTTGTAAAGGTTGCCTATCATTCCCGTTGAATTCATGTCCGGCATGACGATCCAGCATGGCCTACTGGCCCTCACGTTGGCCGTGAGCGTCTACACCGACATCAGATACGGCAAGGTTTTCAACGTAATCGTCCTGCCGGGTATGCTTTTCGGATTGGTATCAGGGATGGTTGTTGGAGGATGGCCGGACCTTTGGGCGAGTTGTCTGGGACTTTTGGTCGGCGGAGGACTTTTGTTCCTACCATTTCTTTTCGGCATCATGGGTGGCGGCGACGTCAAGCTCGCCGCCGCCATCGGATCCTTGGGCGGCATGTTGTTCGTCCTAGAAACCGTTGCCTACGCCTTTGTCCTAGGCGCCGGGGTAGCCTTGGCCATCAGATTTTTTCAAGGCCGTCTGGGCGATCTTTTCAAGGAATGTTGGCATATCCTGTTCGGCTTTATTTTGAATCTCCCCGGCCCGATCCACAAAACCAACCATCTCGGACCCGCTCACTCCGGAGTCCCTTTCGCGGTTTGCTTGGCTGGCGGAGCCCTGGGGGCCAAATGGCTCGGGTTCTTCAATCTTCTGGTGGCCAGATGACCATGCCGTTGCCAAAGACAATCCTTTTTCGCAACCATAATTTCAAACGGAATCAAACTGGCCAATCGACCGTGGAGTTCATGCTGATGATCGTCATTCTCATGGTCGTCATGCTTTCCTTTCTCAGTTTCACCTTTCTCGGGGCCCAGGCCTTTCTGACCCGCTACGTCTCCCATGTGGGAGCCCGGGCCTACCTAGCCTACTCCAACGGATTCGGTGACGGATGGAAGGATGCCGTCAAAATCTCATCCAAACTCATAATCAACCGCTCCGGAGATACCAAAATCGAAACTGTTGGAGACGGAGTACGCATAAAGGTCCGGGTCCGGGAACTTTTCCCCACTCTGGGCATCTACGGCCAAGGCGGTGAAATGGAGCTGGAGGCCACGACCAGACTGGGCGAGGAACCTGAGATGGAGGGCGACAATGTGCTCTGAAGGTTTGGGTATAGACGGCCCGGCCATCTTAGCCCCAAAGCCAAGACGATTTCTGCCCGGTCAAAGCGGTCAGACCACGGTCTTTCTGGCCTTGTCCATGATGGTTTTCATCTGCTTTCTGGCCTTCATGGTCGATGTCGGCCAACTGGTCCACGACAAGATCCTGACCCAGAACGCAGCCGACATGATCGCCCTGTCCGGGGCCAACGTCCAGGCCGCCGGCATGAACGAGCTGGCCGACCTGAACTGGGAATACTATTGGCTACAGCAGGATCTTCGTCGGTGGCTTCTGGTTCTCTACAACAACCCCGGAAGTATCCGCCAACAAATAATGACCTTCAAAAAATTCATGTTCATCGTCCGGGGGATGATGGAAGTGAGCAATGTCGCCTATCAAGTGGCTTCCATGGGAGCGGCCTACAAGGCATGGGGTTGGTACGACGACCAATACGGAGGATTCGATCCGCCCATCGTCCTTCCCTGGCCCTTGCAGGGTCTGACCGAACTGGGAGAAACGAGCCAGGTCATCCTGATCAGCTCCTATGTTCAAACCGTGCCCCTGCCGGTGGCTTTGCCTTGCTTCATACCAATTCCCTTCCGGCCTTTTCCTCTTGTGCCTACGATCGCCAAAGGAGTACCGGTCGCCTATGTTGACGTCCTGCAATCCAATGAGACGTACATGCGCAAGGCCGACAACGCCGAGACAACCTCCTTCGTGGTTCTCCTCTCCCGGGAAAGCCGGCCGGTGTTCGTCAACCTGCCCTCTCTGGGCTTCGATGTGGAAATCCCCAGAATTTTTGCCGCTTCTGCCCTCATTCCCACCGGAGGGAGCATCGAGGACGGCGACCCCAGCTACTTCGCCCGGTTCGTTCCATTAGAGGAATTGGACCATATTCCCTTTCTTGGCTACGTAGGATTCAAACATTGACCGCGAGGGAAGGCATGCTTTTTGGGAAACTCTGTGGTTTAGCAAGTCGACCATCACAGGTCGAAAAATCCTGTGCCGGACAGGCCGCGGTGGAAACCATTTTTGCCCTCGTCGTCCTGGTCTTGCTCATCCTGATGACCGCGCAGCTGTTCATGCTGGGCGACAAGACCATGGTCACCCTGAACGAAGCCTTTCGAAAAACCTTGCGGGAGGCTCACGATTTGGATGGATCACCGGAATTCCGACTGGTGGAGGTCACCGAACGGGCCAGCGTGGAAACCTTGCCGGGCCTGCAATGGACCCTCGGGCACCTGGGTTCGTCCGAGGTTCCGGCCAGCTTCGACCTCCAGCGTTCCATGGCAGTCTACGCCGGAAGCTTCCAAGGCCGGGGTGAAAGTGCATACGCTTTTGCATTTCGATACATTCTCTGGTCAAAAGGCATGCAAGGTCGGCGGCCGATGTCGGTCTTAAAAACATTGGTGCGGTAACCACAACCCGCTCATTTTTTTCAACCTAAGGGGGGCAAGAATATCGTGGCCAGAAACATTTTTTCCGGCAAGATGGGCATCCTCATCCCGGCGGCCTTGGCCCTGCTGGCAATGCTTTTGACCTATCAATACATCCACCAGAAGGAGCGGGACCTCGGTTTTCTGGCCGAGCCCATCCCGGTGCTGATGGTCAACCAGAACGTCCCCCGTCTGACCAGGCTCGACCAGACCATGCTCGCCGTCGAACAGATTCCCCGGCGCTTCGTCCAGCCCGGGGCCTTGACCGACATGGCCGACGCCGTGGATCAGGTGACCATAGTCCCCATGCTCCAAGGCGAACAGGTCCTCGGCACCAAACTCGTGGCCTATGGAGCGGAAACGGGACTGGCCGTGAAAATTCCCAAAGGACTGCGAGCCGTGACCCTGGCCCTGACCGAACAGGGTGCCGTGGCCGGCTTGATCAAACCCGGCGATTTCGTAGACATCATTGGAACCTTTGAATTCGGCGACTTCAACAAGAGCGACCAGCGCACCTACACGCTTCTGCAGAGTGTCCTCGTCCTGGCCGTGGACCAAAATATGGGTATCGAATCCGAAGCAGCCAGGGCCGTGGCTCAATCCGCGGGCAACGACAGGGATCGCCAGGCCCTTGCCAAGCGGGCCATGGCCATGGCCGGCAAACAGGACCGCCCCAACGTCACTTTGGGCCTCCTGCCCGATCAAATCCAAAAGGTCGTCCTGGCCCAGGAGACGGGCACCATTGCCCTGTCACTGCGCTCCATGTTCGAGGACCGTTCCACGATCAAGGTCCAACCCACGGACATGAAGGAACTCTTGGGCATACAGGAACAGGTCAGTGTCTCCCCCCTGCGGTGGCGTGAGTATCGCGGCGGTCGGGAAGGCTTTGGAATAATGTCGGAATGAGTCGAACCGAAT
>RZZR01000051.1 GCA_009929795.1 Deltaproteobacteria bacterium
TCGCGCCGAGAGAGCATGCCCAACACCCTTATGGAGGCCATGATGTGCGGCTTGCCGACAGTCGCCTCCTGTGTAGGAGGTGTACCGGAAGTCGCATCGGATTGTGCCATGCTGTTCCCGCCAGGCGATGTTGCCGGGTTGGTCCAATCCCTGGGCGCCATGATCGACTGCGAAGATGTCAGGAGGGAATTCGGCCGAAAGGCGGCTCAGAGAGGAATGGAGTTTACCATGGAACGAAAGGTGTCCAAGATCCTGGGTGTCTACCAGATGCTTGTGGCCAACCGGTTCGGGAGCCAAAAATGACTGGTTTTGATGTGGTCACGTCCTCGGATCAAGGTTATGCTTTTTTCTTGTCTGGTTTGAGCTGGAGCGTGAGGCGGTTTCTAGACAAGAAACTGGTTGTTTACGATCTCGGTCTGAAAGACACGAGCAAAGAGGGCCTTGATGCCACGTTTGTGCCTGTCAGGGTCAAGATCCCTTCTTACAGGGAAATGAATGCCGAGAATTGCATCAGGGCGACTCACAAACCGGCCTGCATTCTGGATTGGCTCTCCAAAACAAGACGGCCGTTCATTTTCCTTGATGCCGATTGTCTGGTGGCGGCGCCGTTTGTCTTTCCAATGACCCAGGTAGGTCTGACATTCAAGCATTACGCGGAGCAGACGTCCGAAGATTTTCAGAAAAATGGAGTTATTAATGCCGGGGTCATGTTTTTCAACCCCGGGCAGGGAAAGGCCCGAGCAAATCTCGAGCGTTTCATTCAAAACTGGTTGAATCGCTGCGAGAGGGATGCCCAGATAACGGATCAGCTGGCCATGAGTGACCTGTTAATCGACGAGGCTGGATTTGTTCCCGGCCAGTGGGTTTGTGACTGGGAAGGGTTGAAGATCGGGATCTTGCCTTCGGAGAAATATAACGACATACGGCAGAAGACTGGCGCCGTGTACCATTTTAAGTGCGCTTTTCGCCAAGAGAAAAAAAGAGAGAGCTACTTTGATGACCTCGACCGTCTCAAAAACAGATATATCGGGTTCAGATTTTCCTTGATTCTGAACAGATGGGCTCTGGTGGTCAAAAAATTGGTTAGACCGGGAAAGTACAGATTCCGATACGTCAGGGCCTGGGCCAAATATCAAGCCATACGAGGGCGCCACATATCATGAGCCTGTGGAATGTCCCCGTCCTTTGTTATCATGGAGTGAGCGACCAGGATATGTCGCCGCAACTTTTCGAGTCCCATCTGCAGACTCTGAAGTCCATGGGCTTTCGGACAATTTCGGGCCAGGATCTTTTCCTCGTCGTCACAGGGGCGCGTCGCCCAGGATTCAGGGAAGTAGTTTTGACCTTTGACGATTGCCACTTGAACAATTGGCTGACAGCTATTCCCCTGTTGGCCGAGTATGGGTTTCGCGCCGTGTTCTTTGCCGTGACGGACTTCATCCAGCCTGGAGAGTCCAGAACCAAGGCGAACAGTCCCGAATTTCTCAAGGCTTCGGATTCGTTTCGGGCCGCCATTCGGGACGGAAATTGCGAGCAGTTCATGAACGAGAGCGAAATCCGCTCGACCATCCATGACTATGGCATGGAGGTCTATGCCCACTCGTCGTCCCATAGGCCGTGTTTTTGCCGGATGGAGGACCAAGGGGTTCTCCATCCGGGTAGCCATTGGGGATGCCTTGGTGTGTACGGATCGAGGTGGGAACCGGGACTTCCCGAGTTCAAGATCGGCAGTGCCTACGCCTTCAACGGGTACTGGCCTGTTTTTGATGGCGGAAAATTAAGGTTTCGCCTTCGGACCGAGCAGTCACGATACGAAGAGACCTTGGATGATTTCAGGAGAAGTCTGAACCGTATCCAAGATGTCAATGGACTAGACAGGCAACTATTCTGCTGGCCATGGGGTCAGTTCGATCCTGTTTCCGAAATGGCCTTGCAGGAAGCCGGTTTTGTGGGGGCGTTCACCTTGGAGCGACTCCCCAATGCATTTGGCACCTCGCCTTTTCGACTCTCTCGGATCGGTGTAGCCAAAGACAGAAGCTCGTCATGGTTGCGGGCGCGTCTACGAATGCATGGCACAGTGCTGTCATCCAGATTGTTTTGTAAGCGATACCATCATCGGCCCTAATATTTTCTAAAGAGAGTTTTATTCGGGTACCAAAATTCTTGGATTGGCATTAACTGCTTCGGAGTTTACCCGCCAGGAGTTGGCGCTGGCCTTTCCAGGCGTACGGCCCGGATATGGTACACAAGAGTTCGTCGACTTCCTGGCCAAACCTACACCCAATCAATGCACATCAAGCAAGGTCTTTCGTTCTCCCAAAGCTTAGCCAAAAAATTAGGGGTCGCTTGGTGGTATGGCCTGATGGCCTTCCATCTCTACAATCTTTTCTTCAACAGTGCCCGTACATCTATCGTCTACCCGTTGCTTTTGGCCTCAGCTTGTTGGCTCATTTGGCGGAGAAAAATCCATGCTCGATTTTTCCTTGATCCCGTCGGTGGGGCCTTGGTGATCTTTCTTGGGGTAGGCATCCTGAGCAATGTCGCGAACGACAGGCCTGCGACCGATCTGATGCAGGCGGTCTGGTTTTTGTACCCATATTATTGGGGGAAATACCTCGTCTCCAGTAACGCCATGCGTCCCGAGGCCTTCTGTAGGATGTTCATAGCCTTTGCCACGATTTTTGCCATGGCCTTTATCTTCGGCCATTACGCCCTCGGCCTTGATAGCCTGGCAGGAAAGGATTTCATCCGTTCCGATGGACGATTTGTCTTTACCTTCAAGTATCCGGTTCGGGTAGGGTTGTATCTTGGAACGGCGGTGTTGTTTTGTCTACATTTTCTCATGGAGCGTGGACTGATGTCGAGGGAAGGCTGGCTCTGGGCCGTTGATGCGGTATGCCTGTTCCCGTTTTGCATTCTGAAAAGCCAGGATCGGACGACCTTCGCCCTTCTAGGGGCTTGGGTAACGGCATTGCTGGTCTCCTACCGCAAGGTTCGCCTGCTGATCGTTCTGGGATTCGTCGGCGCCGCGCTCGTGCTCAGCCTCGGCTTGACGGATCGAATGCTTGTACGACCGGCGGATTTTTGGTCTTCCCCGGCCATGCTCTACCGCTACTCTTTCTGGGAAGTTTCCCTCCGTCTTTTTTGTGAGCAGCCCCTTCTCGGCCATGGATACGGATCGTTTAGTGATCTCTATCGACCCTATGTCGATGAACATCGCGAAACATTGTTATTCACCGACATAGACCCCGACGAGACGGCTACCCACAACATGAATCTTTCCCTGCTGGCCCAGACGGGCCTTTTGGGTTTCTTGGCCATGAACGCGGCATTTTTTTTCACCATTTGGGGCTTTTGGCGATACAGGTCCAGGGACCCGATATTATGGGTGCTCATGCTCACGGTGGCCTACTATTACATGGCCATGCAGATGAATGTTTTTTTGCACAGCCATCACTCCAACAAGCTAGTTTTTTTGGTCATGGGCCTGGTCGGGGGAAGGCTGTTTTCCGGGACTGGGAATGGAGGCGGTTTGAAGCAGGACGATCCAAATTTGGCTTGACAGGGTCTCGGTTCGTGGTTTAGCAAGCTTCACTCGAAACGTGAAGGCGCGTAGCTCAGTGGGAGAGCACTTGCTTGACGTGCAAGGGGTCAGGAGTTCAACCCTCCTCGCGCCTACCAGGCAATCACGATAGGGAGGCGGAGCCTCCCTATCTCATTTTTGCGCAGGAGTTGTACCAGTGAAGGTCAGAGTCGGGGAAGCCGAAATCAATGCGGTTCCGGGCCGGACCTGCCATGATGTTTTGTCCGCCGCCCTGTCCGGGAAGAAGATGAAGACCGCCGTGGCATGCAGATGCGACCAGGGGGTGTTTGATCTTTCTGCGTCCGTTCCGGCGGGTTGCCGGGAGATCGAGCCAGTTGATCTGGATTCGGTGGAAGGGCTCGCGGTCATTCGGCACAGTGCCGCCCATGTCATGGCCGAGGCGGTCAAAGAGCTTTTTCCCACGGCCAAGGTGACCATCGGGCCGGACATCGAAAACGGGTTCTATTACGATTTCGATTACAAGCGCCCGTTCAGCACTGAAGACCTCGAAGCCATCGAAAAGAGGATGGCCGAGAGCGTGGGTCAGAACCTGCCTTTTGTCCGCTGCGAATGTTCGGCCGAAGAGGCCAAACGTATGTTTTTGGACATGGGCGAGACATACAAGATCGAGATCATCGACGACCTCGGACAGGATCGGGTTTCTCTCTACACCCACGGCAATTTTACAGATCTCTGCCGGGGACCCCATGTCCCGAGCACGGGCTTGATCAAGGCCTTCAAGCTGACAGCCGTGGCCGGAGCCTACTGGCGGGGCGATGAAAAGAGGCCCATGCTTCAGCGAATTTACGGAACGGCCTTTGCTTCGGAGAAGGATCTTAAAAAATACCTCCATCAACTGGAAGAGGCCCGCAAACGGGATCATCGAAAACTCGGGGTTCAACTCGATCTTTTCAGCTTTTCCGAGGAGGCCGGAGCCGGCCTGCCCATATTCCACCCCAAAGGAGCCTTGGTCCGGGCCATTCTCGAGGATTTCGAGCGAAAGGAGCATTTGCGGAGGGGCTATCAACTTGTCCAGGGGCCCCAGATTCTGCGTAAGGACCTCTGGGTCAAGTCCGGCCATTACGACAATTATCGCGAGAACATGTACTTCACCGAGATTGACGAGCAGGCCTACGGCATCAAACCCATGAACTGTCTGGCGCACATGCTCGTTTACAGGAGTCAGCTTCGGAGTTATCGGGATCTGCCCATTAGATACTTTGAACTGGGAACGGTTCATCGGCACGAAAAATCAGGGGTCCTTCACGGACTGCTCAGGGTCAGGGCCTTCACGCAGGACGACGCGCATATTTTTTGTCGTCCGGATCAGCTCCAGGACGAGATCGTGTCCATCATCCGGTTCGTTCAGGACGTTATCGGCATTTTCGGCTTCGAATATGAAATCGAGATCAGCACCCGCCCGGAGAAATCCATCGGCTCGGACGAGGCATGGGACAAGGCTACAAGAGCTCTGAAACAGGCCTTGGACCAAGTCGGCCTCCCGTATGGAATCTGTCCGGGAGACGGAGCCTTCTACGGACCGAAAATCGACATCAAACTCAAGGACGCCTTGGGCCGCAAGTGGCAGTGTTCGACCATCCAGTGCGATTTCAATTTGCCAGAGCGGTTTGATCTGTCATACATTGGCGAAGACGGCGAACGTCACAGACCGGTCATGCTTCATCGGGTGGTACTGGGAGCCATTGAACGTTTTCTTGGAGTTCTTGTGGAGCACTTGGCCGGAGCCTTTCCCCTGTGGCTGGCTCCGGTGCAGGCGGTCATCTTGACCGTCACTGAAAACCACAATGACTACGCCAAAAAGTGCGAATCCTTTTTGCGTAAGGTCGGTTTCCGAGTGGAGTCCGATCTTAGAAATGAGAAACTCGGGTACAAGGTCCGAGAGGCCCAACTGGCCAAGATTCCCTATATGCTCGTTATCGGAGAGCGTGAGATTGAACTGGGAGGGATGAATGTCCGAACCAGGTCTGGCGGGAATTTGGGCATGAAGTCGCTGGATGAAATCCGGGAGATCATGCACAACGAGGTCGAAGAACCCTTCAAAATGGGAGGAATGAGTTATAACTTCAACTGAAAGCGCCCGTCGGAATCGACAGAACCGGGCAAAGGAAATTCGCGTCGTGGCTGAGGACGGCTCTCAGCTCGGCATCATGGAGATTGGGCAGGCCCTTGATCATGCCCAAAACGCAGGTTTGGACTTGGTGGAGGTCGCTCCCACGGCCAGACCTCCGGTCTGCAAGATCATGGACTACGGCAAGTTCCAGTATCAGCAGCAAAAAAAGGAACAGGAAGCCAGAAAAAAGCAGACCACGATTCAGGTCAAGGAAGTCAAGTTTCGGCCCAAGACTGACGATCATGATCTGGAGACCAAGATACGGCATGCGCGACGTTTCCTCGAAGCCGGCAACAGATGCAAGATGACCGTCTCCTACCGGGGGCGGGAATTGGCGTACAAGGACAGAGGCAAGGAAGTCCTCGACAAAGTGTTCGAACTCCTGAAGGATGTAGCCAAAATCGATCAGGAAGCCCGTTTCGAGGGCAGGGCCATGTTCATGCTTCTGTCTCCGCTTGGAAAGCGCAAATAAATTTTCGGCCGTTGGGCCGACTTTCCTTTTCAGCGATTCCGGAGGATGATCAAATTTCCCGGCATCATCGGAAAAGAGAAGAGACGAATTGAAGTCAGCCGCCCCCCGTTACATGCTGACTTTGAGATAGTTCGAGAGATCAGATCAGGAGGAAAACAATGCCCAAATTGAAAACAAATCGGAGTGCCGCCAAGAGGTTCAAGGCCACGGGTTCCGGAAAGATCAAGCGGAACAAGGCCTTCCATCGGCACATTTTGACCAAAAAGTCTCCCAAACGGAAAAGAAATCTTCGCAAGTCGACTTTGGTCAGCAAATGCGACGAGGGGCGAATCAAACGTTTGGTCCCGGCTCTGGCCTAGTCCGACCGGGTAGCAGTTGAATTCGCATTCCTGAAGGAGGTGTCACATGCGAGTCAAGAGAGGCAAGGCAGCCCACAAGCGCCACAAGAAATATCTCAAATTGGCCAAGGGCTTCCGCGGAGCCCGCAGCAGTCTGTACAAGACCGCCCGAGAAGCAGTGGAGCGTTCCCTGTGCTATGCGTACCGGGATCGTAAGCAGAAAAAGCGGGATTTCCGCAAGCTCTGGATCATCCGGATTAACGCGGCCACCCGGGAGCACGGGTTGTCATACAGCCGGTTTATGAACGGCCTGAGCCGGGCGGGCATCGATCTGGACCGCAAGGTGCTGTCCAACATGGCCGTTTACGACAAGGATTCCTTCGCCAAACTGGTGGAAATGATCAAGACCAAGGCGTAGTTACGTGTTGAAAAACGAGCTTATCTCGACTTTGGAGAGCCTGGTTCCCGCGCTGGAAGAAGCCCTGAACCAGGCTTCTTCTTTGGAAGAGGTCGAGGCCGTTCGGGTTGATTTTCTCGGACGCAAGGGACGTCTGGCCGGGGCCATGGGCGTCCTGGCAGACTTAGTTGCCGAGGACAGGCCCGATGTCGGCCGGGTTGCCAACGAGGTCAAATCAAAGCTGACCGAGGGATGGGAGCGTCGGCGATCCCAAATCGTCGCCTCGCGCGAGGAGACGGCTTTGGAGGACTTCGATCCGACCATGCCCGGAAGGTCTCCTGATCTTGGGTCGCTTCATCCCATAACCCTGGTCATACGGGAAATCTGCCGGGTCTTTGTCGGCCTCGGTTACGAGATCGTCTCCGGCCCTGAGGTCGAGAACGATTTCTACAACTTCGAGGCTCTGAATCTTCCTGCAGATCATCCGGCCAGGGATATGCAAGACACCCTGTACATTACCGACCGGATTCTCATGCGGACCCAGACTTCCCCCCTGCAGATCCGGACCATGGAGCGATTGCGGCCGCCTATTGCGGCCATCGCCCCGGGCAAGGTTTACCGGAGGGATTCGGACCTGACCCATACCCCCATGTTCCACCAGATTGAAGGGTTTGTCGTCGACCGGCACGTTAGCATGGCCGATCTTCGGGGGACCCTGACGGCCTTCACTCAGGAATTGTTCGGCCCAAAAACCAACGTCCGGTTTCGGCCGAGTTTTTTTCCGTTCACAGAGCCCAGCGCCGAGGTGGACATTAGCTGTGTCATCTGCGGGGGCAGGGGCCGCGTGGACGGGGCCCCTTGCAGAGTATGCAAGGAGACCGGCTGGGTCGAGATCCTTGGCTGCGGAATGATGGATCCAGCCATCTTCGAGAAGGTCGACTACGACCCCGAGGAATTCACTGGCTTCGCCTTCGGGTTGGGCGTGGAGCGGGTGGCCATGCTCAAATATGGAATCGGGGATCTGCGAATGTTTTTCGAGAACGACCTCCGTTTTCTCCGCCAATTCGTTTGAGAGGATGTACGTTCATGTTTTTGAGTCTGCAATGGTTGCGGGAATTCGTTCCCTATGAAGGCGGAGTCCAGGAACTGGCCGATCGACTGACCATGCTCGGCCTTGAGGTCGAGGAGATTGTCAACCCGTTTGCGCGACTGACCGGATTTGTCGTCGGGCATGTGGTCGAGTGCCGCACCCATCCGTCATCGGACCATCTTTCACTCTGTACCGTGGATTTGGGACGGGCCGAAACAGTTCAAATTGTTTGCGGAGCCCCCAACGTGGCCAAGGGCCAGAAGGTCCCAGTGGCCCCGGTCGGTGTCGTCATGCCCAATGGACTGGCCATCAAGAAGGCCAAGCTTCGCGGAGAGGTTTCCGAAGGTATGATCTGCTCACAGGCCGAGATGGAGATCGGGCCCGACAGCGGCGGGATTATGGTCCTTTCCGGGACACTGAAGCCCGGGCAGTCGCTGGCCGAAGCCCTGGGCCTTGAGACAGAGGTCTTGGACGTCAGTATCACCCCCAACCGGGGGGACTGCCTGAGCATCTTGGGCTTGGCCAGGGAAGTGGCCATGGCCTTTGGTCTTCCCTTGAGAATACCTCAGGCGGGTCTGCAGGAAGATCCCACGGACTGCCGGAATCTGGTGGAGGTGATCATTGATGAGCCAGGCCTCTGCCCGGTGTATCAGGGCCGGTGCGTGCACGGAGTCGTGGTTGCCCAGAGTCCTGATTGGTTGCGATTTCGGCTTTTGGCGGTCGGTGTGCGGCCCATCAGCAACGTGGTTGATGTGACCAACTATATTCTCATGGAGCTCGGCCAGCCCTTGCACGCCTTTGACCACGATCTGATTGAGGGCGGGAGAATTCGAGTGGCCCGGGCCCCCGAAGGTTTGCGTTTTACCACCCTGGACGGTCAGGAGAGAACCCTCCAGTCGACCGACCTGCTCATCTGGGATGGAGTAAGACCGGTGGCCCTGGCTGGAGTCATGGGCGGGGCTAATTCGGAAATATCGGGCCAAAGTCGCAACATTCTGTTGGAAAGCGCCGTGTTCAATCCCTCGTGCATCCGCAAGACGGCCAGGAGATTGAGTCTGCCCAGCGAGGCGTCATACCGTTTCGAACGAGGAGTGGATCAGCCGGGCTCCAGACTGGCCCTGGACCGGGCCGCGGCCATGATGGCCGAATTGACCGGGGGCCGGGTTCTGTCGGGTGTTGTCCAGGACGAGCCGCGGCCGTTCGTCAGGCGTTCGATCCGGTTTCGTCCAGAGCGGGCCCGTTCCGTTCTGGCCCTGGACGTCAGCGACGACTATTGTCTGGAAAAGCTCGAAGCGCTGGGCTGTGAAAGCCGCGGAGCACACCCGGAGGGAGGCAAGAGCCTTCTTGCCCCAAGCCATCGGCTGGATCTGGAACGGGAGGCCGATCTCGTAGAGGAGGTCGGACGGGTCTATGGACTGGACCGGATTCCGACCCGTCTGCCGCAGGTTTCCAGAAATCTCGATCAGCTTCCCGAGATCGACAGATCTTTCCAGTTCGAGTCTCAGGTGAAGGACTGGGCTTTGGGCTGCGGCCTCAGCGAGGCCATCACCTACAGTTTCGTGGGCTCGGCCCAGTTGGACGCATTGGGCATTGAGGACGAGGGCCGGGTTCGAATCATGAACCCCCTGAGCGAAGACATGGACGTCCTACGTCTGGAAATCGTGCCGGGACTTCTGAACGCGCTGGCCGTGAACATGCGTCAAGGCCAAAATAGAGTCAGACTTTTCGAGGTTGCCCACGTCTTCCGAGAGGACCTCAATTCCGATACGGCCACGGCCGAGAACAATCGTCTCGGGATCGTCCTGGTCGGCAACCGGTTCCGCGGAGGCTATCCCTTTCCGGACCAGGAGCTTGATTACACGGACATTAAAGGCCTGGTCGATCATTTTCTGGCCCGTTTCCGGATCGGTCCGTGTGTCTTCAAGGCCTTGTCCGATCATCAGTACCTGTTGCCTGGGGTTCATTGCTTGACACAGGATGGGAACACGGTCGGCCTGCTCGGCCGATTGCGTCCGGAGGCGTCCAAAGGTGCCGATGCCCGATCCGACGTCTGGTTTGCGGACCTTGATCTTGACGTGGTCCGGAAGCTGTACGACAGAACCGGGGTCCACTACCAGGCCATCCCCAGATTTCCCCATGCCTGGCGCGATTCAACCATTATGGCCGGGCCCGGTTTGCAGATCGAGGCCATCCTTCAGCAGGTCAGGTCCATGGACATAACCATTCTGGAGAATGTTTCCTTTGTCGATTCCTTTGTTCCCGAGGGAAGCAGGGAGCGGCATTTGACTTTCCGGATGGTGTACCGTCATCCGGAGAGGACCTTGAAGGACAAGGAAGTCGACAAGGCTCAGTCTTCCATCGTCCAGAATCTGGTCAAGAATCTCGGGGTCCGTTTTTCCTGATCCCGACGGCCGAGGTTGTGTCTCCGGAGGATAGGAAATACAAGAGGCATGAGCCGACAGGCCAGGCCTCTTTTTTTTCGGTTCGTTCAGACGGACGCAATGCCAAAAGACAGCGACACGACCACCTTCAAAATCGGACAGGCGGCCAGCGCCCTCGGGCTGGAGCCCTACGTCCTCCGGTACTGGGAGACGGAGTTCCCTCAGCTACAGCCTCGTCGGAAGCCCAGCGGGCAACGCTATTACCTCTCCGAAGATCTGGAGCTTCTCTCGCGCATCAAGCGCCTGCTTTACGACGAGAAAATGACCATCGAAGGCGCTCGGCGTAGGCTTGAACAGTCGGAGCGGCTCCAGACCATTCTCGGTGAGATCAGGGACGATCTTTTAGACGTACTTCACGTTCTGCGCGACTGCAGGTAAAATCAGTCTGACAATCCACACGGGACTTCGGATTCGGCTAGGCGAAGAATTGTCTCGAACTCTGTGGAGGTGACGGGTTGGACCGAAAGGCGGCTCCCTTTGCGCAGGAGTTCCATGTCGGCCAGGGCCGGGATGGTCCGCAGAAAGGCCAGAGGAAGATGGCGGGGGAGAATGCGCTCCAGACGGAGGTCGACCATGTCCCAGAGGGGTTTGTCCGGGATGGAGCGGGGGTCGTAGTGGTCACTAGACGGATCCCAAGCCGTGAAGTCCGGGTAAGCCTCGCGCACGACCCTGGTCAGGCCGACGATGGCCGGGTCCTTCACGCTGTGGTAGAAGAGGACCTCATCGCCCACGCGCATTTGGCGCATGAAATTCCGGGCCTGGTAGTTGCGGACCCCGTCCCAGAATGTGGTCTGCTTCGGGGCGGCCGCAAGGTCGGCGATGGAGAAGCTGCCGGGCTCTGATTTGACGAGCCAGTAATCGGTCATACGCATTTCTTTGCTATCTTCCGACAAGGCAGAGACTGACCTTGTCCATCTCCCGGTTATCCACGAAGACGAACTTCTCCATGAACAGGCGATCACTGATGTAAGACTCTCCGCTCTCGCGTCGAGTCAAGTATTTGGAAAATTGACCCGGCCCACCGTTGTACATGGCGTAGAGGAGGCCGGCAAAGGTAGCGTCGTCCCACGACGGTCTTGGTTCCATCCGTTCCATCTTTCTCAAGATGTATTTTCTAAAATACAGGGAAACGATGTCGCAGCCAGCCCGGGCATTGTAGGCGATGTCCCATTGCAGGGAGGTGGGGTCATAGATGCCCCGCCAGACCCGCTCGTTGATCTGCATGAGGCCCACGGAGGTATTGTTGTAGGATTTGATGTAGGTGGGCCGATCGTTTTTCAACAGGAACTGGCGAAAGCAGCTCTCCTGCCAGGCCGTGGCCCGAACGATTCTTCGGTAGAGATCGTGGTACTGGTCCGGCATGTACTCCTCTTTCAGGGCCGACTCGGCGGCTTGTTCCAAGACTGGGAGGATACGGTCCAGATGATCCCGGACGTGGGGGCTGACAAAGATCCAGTTTCTGGCGGCTTCCTCGGCTCCGGAGGGCGGGCTGACGGCTGACCCGGCCCAGGCCGGAGTCGGGCCGAGCAGTGAGCCCAGCAGAGTCATGGTCCGGTTGAGGCCCGAACGGGACATGGGGGCCAGTGCCGGGCCGAGGCCCAAAGTCCGGCGGAGTTTTGGGTCCACCTCGGGCCGATAGGCTAGGCTCAAAGGACGGCCTTCGGATAGATTGGCGGCCAGGCGGACGAGGCCCTGGCGAGAGATGTCGATGTTCAGGGCGGGACCCATAGCGTCCAAAGCGGTTAGGGCGTCAGAGGCCGAGAATAGGGCCAGGTATCCGAGGAGGGAATCCGAGGGCGTGTCCCCCAAATGGGCACGGAAGATGGGGCCCGTCTGCCTCCATGCCGAAACGAAGAGGTCCCTGACAAGGTCCGGTCCGGAAGGAGGGGCTTCCAGGGCGGCCACGAACCGGTAGCGGGTGTCCAAGAGGACGTCCAGGAGGATGTCGCGGTCAGGACCGGACAAGGGCCTTCCGGCCAGGCCGGTCAGAACATAGACGAGAAAGCCATCCCACTCCTCCCATTCGGCGGTCAGATCTGCCAGGGCCTCGTCCGAACCATCGCCGGGTTGGGGAGGCTCGCGCTCCAGTTCGGGAGGGATGTCCACCGAGGCCAGAATTCTCAGGGAATCCGGTCTGATTTCCACCAAGGAAACCAGAAGGCTGTCCATCATGGCCTGGGCGCTGGATGTCAGAGCCTGGGGGAAGGCATCGACCACGAAGTCGCGGACACCCTGACGGGGAAAGGCCAGGCTAATGGAGATTTCCTCCAGATAGGCGTGGACCTTGTCACGAATGAGCCCCCACACGGCGTTGGACAGGCGGCCCGGAGTGCGGTCGGCCTCGAACAGGGCCGAGTCCCGGATTTTGAATGATAGTGCCCAGGTTTGGGGGTCGAGCCGGGGCGTCTGGTGAAGGACCAGATATCCGTCCCATTCCACGGGCATCTTGCACTCCCCGAACATGGTCACACCGGCGTGGACCGAAAGCCGAACCTGGAGGCGGACCAGACCCCGGTTTTCGTCTACCCGGGGACGGGAGACGACCACCCGACGACATCCCTGGCCCTCGTCCACAATCACGCTCGATTGGTCGGGCCCGGAAAAAGCCGAACGAATCAGCAGGGACTGGACCATGGGGTATTCCAAAGTCATGGGGATGGTCGCTTGGCGGGCATGGGCCTGGTGGCAGACCAGAAGAACGGTCAAAAAGGTCGATATGGTCAGGGCCGTACGAATGCGGCCCCTGAAGAGTGAAGGCATGGCAATAAATGAGTTCTGCATGGCCCCGTCCATCCAACAGTCCGGGGCCTTCTGTCAATGCGCTGAAACTTCAGGCCAGAACGGCCCTTCGGACCAGATCGCCCATGCGCTCGCAGCCGACGACCCGATCGTTCGAATCGGCGATGTCGGCTGTGCGCCATCCGGCGGCCAGGACGGACTTGACGGCGGTCTCGACGGCCAGGGCCTCGTCGGGCAGGTTCAGGGAGTGCCGAAACATCATGGCCAGGGACAGGATGGTGGCCAGGGGGTTGGCTTTGTCCTGGCCGGCGATGTCCGGGGCCGAGCCGTGGATGGGCTCGTAGAGGCCTGCCTTGCCGTCACCCAGGGAGGCCGAGGGCAGCATGCCGATGGATCCGGTGATGACCGAGGCCTCGTCCGATAGGATGTCGCCGAAGAGGTTGCCGGTGACAATTACGTCGAACTGGGCCGGCCAGCGGATGAGCTGCATGGCCGCGTTGTCCACGTACATGTGGGAGAGTTCCACGTCCGGGTAGTCTTTGGCCGTTTCGACGACTACCGCCCTCCAGAGCCGGGACACGTCCAGGACGTTGGCCTTGTCCACGGAGCAGAGCCGTTTGCTTCTCTTGCGGGCGGCCTCAAAGGCCACACGGGCGATGCGCCGGACCTCGGATTCCGAATAGATCATGGTGTTGAAGGCCACCCGTTCGCCGTTTCTAATTTCCTCGCCCTTGGGAGTCCCGAAATAGACACCGCCGGTCAACTCCCGGACCACGAGGATGTCCAGGCCGTTCTTGACCAGCTCGGGTCTGAGAAAACAGGCCGAGGCCAATTCGGGAAAGAGAGTGGCCGGGCGGAGGTTGGCGAAGAGGCCCAGAGCCTTGCGGATTCCAAGCAGCCCCTTTTCAGGCCGGATGGCCGGATCCAGTTCGTCCCACTTTGGTCCGCCCACGGCCCCCAGGAGCACGGCGTCGGCGGTCCGGCAGGCCCGGACGGTCATATCCGGCAGGGGACCTCCGGTGGAGTCGATGGCCGCCCCGCCGATGAGGGCCTCGGAGCGGATGAAATCATGATTGAATTTTTCGGCCACGGCATCCAGAACCTTGACGGCCTGATCGACGATCTCCGGGCCGATGCCGTCGCCCGGCAGGCAGCAGATGGTGGCGTTCATGAGTGTACCCCCTGGAGACGGGATCGTACATGGCCGACCAGACCGCCCTGGTCGAGGATGGACTGCATGAAGGCCGGGACCGGCGAAAAGGAGAGTTCCCGTCCTGATATCAGATTCCTGATCCGGCCACGGGCCATGTCGACTTCGATCCGATCGCCGTCGCCCGGAAGGGTGGCGTCCTCACCCAATTCGATGAGGGGCAGACCCATGTTGAAGGCGTTTCGGTAGAAAATGCGGGCGAAGCTCCGGGCCAGAACCACGGGGATGCCGGCCCCGAGGATGGCCAGGGGGGCGTGTTCGCGCGAGGATCCACAGCCGAAGTTGGCCCCGGCCACCAGGATGTCTCCGGGCGTGACCCGAGAGACCCATCCGGCTTCCAGGCCGTCGAAGAGGTTCCGGCCGAGGATTTCGGGGTCCGGCGTGACTAAGTATTTGGCGGGAATGATGGCGTCGGTGTCGATGTGGTCCCCGACGGCGTGGACCGTTCCGGTGTATTTCATGGCACTCTCCTTACAGGCGAACGGGGTCGGTGATGGTCCCGGTGACGGCACTGGCCGCAGCCACGGCCGGTCCGGCAAGATAGACCTCGGAATCCAGGCTGCCCATGCGGCCGCGAAAATTGCGGTTGGTGGTGGCCAGACAGCGCTCTCCTCCGGCCAGGATGCCCATGTGGCCTCCCAGACAGGGCCCACAGGTGGGCGGACCAACAATGGCCTCGGCCTCCATGAAAATTTCAATGAGCCCTTCGGCCAGGGCCTGGCGGTAGATCCTCGGAGTGGCCGGAAGGACGATGCAGCGCAGTCCTTTGGTGACCCTGCGGCCTTTCAGGATGGCTGCGGCCTCACGCAGGTCGCTGATCCGTCCATTGGTGCAGGAACCGATGACCACCTGATCGAGGGTCACGTCGGAAACCTCGGAGACCGCCCGAACATTATCCGGCAGATGCGGGCAGGCGATCTGGGGTTCCAGGGTCGATGCGTCTATGACCACGGTCTGGACGTATTCGGCATCGGGGTCCGGATGAATCTCCTGATCTCCGGTCCGGCCGGCGGCCCGGCAGTAGTCCAGGGTCTTGGCATCGGCCGGAAAGAGCCCAGCCTTGCCCCCGGCCTCGATGGCCATGTTGGCCATGGTCATGCGGCCTTCGACGTCCAGTGCGGCGACGGTTTCGCCGGTGAATTCCAAAGCCTTGTACAGGGCCCCGGCCACGCCGACGCGGCCGATGAGGTTCAGGATCAGGTCCTTGGCCCCGACGAATTGGCGAAGGTTCCCATCGATTCTGACCAAAATGGTCTCCGGTATCTTGAACCAGGTCTCGCCAAGAACCATGGCCGCGGCCACGTCGGTGCTGCCGAGACCCGTGGCAAAGGCCCCCAGGCCCCCATAGGTGCAGGTGTGACTGTCGGCCCCGACGACCACGTCACCCGGGCCGACCATGCCCAGTTCCGGGAGCAGGGCGTGCTCGACTCCGCAGGTGCCGCCCTCGAAGTAGTTTTCGATGCCGAATTTCCGGGCGAACTCGCGGACGGTCTTGACCTGTTCGGCGGACTTGACATCCTTGTTGGGAGTGAAGTGGTCGCAGACCAGAACCACCTTGTCCGCATCGAACATCTTGGTGGCCCCCATCTTTTCGATGGAGGCGATGGACAGTGGGGCGGTGATATCGTTGGCCAATACCAGGGATACCCGGCAGGGCACGAGTTGCCCTGTTCCGGTGACGGGTTCCCGGCTGTGGGCGGCCAGGATTTTCATGGCTAAAGTCTGACGCATACGCGATCCTCCTCTTTCTTGGCCAGGCGGTTCAGGGCGTTCAAATAGGCCTTGGCGCTGGCGACGATGATGTCCGGGTCCGAGGCCCGGCCCACGGCGGTCTTGCCGTCTTCGTCCAGCTTGACGGTCACCTCGCCCTGGGCGTCGGTGCCGCCGGTGATGGCGTTCACCGTATAGCGCAAGAGCTTGGGTCTGCGCTCGACCAATCGGCAAATGGTATTGAACACCGAGTCAATGGGGCCGACCCCGAAGTCGGCCAGTTGTCTGACTTGGCCGTCGATTTCCATCTTAACCGCCGCCGTGGGGATGGCCATGTTGCCTGACATGGCGCTCAGGTACATGAGGCGGTATTTGTCCGGGATGCGGTAGATTTCTTCCAGGACGATGGCCTCGATGTCTTCGACAAAGACATCCTTCTTCTTGTCAGCCAGGCGTTTGAAGGCCTCGAACACGGCGTCGAGATGTTCGTCGCTCAGTCGGTAGCCGAGTTCCTCGAGCTTTTTTTTCAGGGCGTGGCGACCGGAATGTTTACCCAGGACCATGTCGCTGTCCTGGCGGCCAACGCTTTCAGGGGTCATGATCTCATAGGTCTGGCGGTTCTTGAGCATGCCGTCCTGGTGGATGCCCGATTCATGGGCAAAGGCGTTGGTGCCGACGATGGCCTTGTAGGGGGGGATGGGCTGGCCGATGATCATGGACAGGAGACGGCAGGACGGAAACAATTGTTCGTTTTTGATCCCGGTTTCCAGTCCGTAGGTGTCGTGGCGGACCCGCAGGGACATGACCACCTCTTCCAGGGCAGCGTTGCCGGCCCGCTCGCCGATGCCGCAGAGGGTCACTTCGGCTTGCCTGGCCCCGGCCCGCAGGGCGGCCAGGGTGTTGGCCACGGCCAGACCGAGGTCGTTGTGGCAGTGGACGCTGATCACCGCCTTGTCCGTGTTGGGCACGGTTTTCAAGAGATAGGTGATCAGCTCATAAAACTCGTGGGGTTGGGTGTAGCCCACGGTGTCTGGGATGTTGATGACCGTGGCCCCGGCCGCGATAGCTGTCTCGGTGACCTGGGCCAGGAATTCCCAGTCCGAACGGGATGCGTCCTCGGCGGAGAACTCCACGTCCGAGGTCAGGGATGCGGCATGGACCACGGCCCGTTTGGTCATTTCCAGAACTTCCTCCCTGGTCTTGCGAAGCTTGTGGCGCATATGGATGTCCGAGGTGGCCAGAAAGGTGTGGATGCGGGGCTTGGCAGCGTTTTTAATGGCATCCCATCCGCGGTCGATATCGGCGGGCATGGCCCGGAACAAGGCTGCCACCGTGTATTCGGTCACCGATTCGGCGATGGCCTTGACGCCCCCGGATTTGAGGGTGGCGATTGACACATCGTTTTCGTTAAAGAGGATTGCGCCTCCCGTGCTGGTGAGGACGAGGAGGTTGCTGTCGCCGCTTGTTACCACCACATCGGCAATTTCATCATCACCGATGAGCTTCATCGCTGTAATCGGTCGCGCGTAGCGAATGACGACAAAATCGCTCAGACGCACGCGTTTAATTTGGCCTTTTTTGCTCACGAGGGCCAAAAAGAGATCTCCGCGGAATTCATTGACGGCAAAAGCGCAGACGATTTTCTCTTTGTACTCGAGGCTGATCAGGTAATTGATGCGCTTGCCTTCCTCTTTCCATTTCGTATCGATGATTTCGTGAATCGGAATGTAAAGATAGTTGCCGCGATTTGTAAAAGCCAAGACAAAATCGGTCGTCACTGCCTGGCCCCGGTAAACGAGACTATCATCCTCTTTCATTC
>RZZR01000052.1 GCA_009929795.1 Deltaproteobacteria bacterium
AAAGCATCGCCGACGTTGGTCGCGCCCAGTTCCCCGAGGATGAAGCGGTCGGTGTAGCCGCCGGGGGCCTCGATCTGGATCGTGACCTTGCCCGTGCCTTGCTGCCGAATGCCGCTGAGAATCAGGACCTTTTTTCCAGTCTGGACGGTCTTGGTCTTTTCTTTGGCCGCGGCCATGGCGACCTCATATTTTTCGAGGACCCCGGCGACCGCATCCCCTCGTCCGAGCAACTTGGCGGTCTGACGGACGGCCGCCTCTAGGCCTTGGTCGAAGTCGACGTATTCCACGGTCAGGCCCTTGCCTTGGAGCAGGGGGATGATTTTCTCCGGATTGAGCGAGGGCATGTACATGCAGAACGAGGCGTTTTTTTCGACAATGACCCGGGTCAGGCCCAGACGTTTGGCCGCGTCGGGCACGGTTTCCGGTTTCTTGAACACCCGGTTCGGGCAGCCCAGGATTTCGGAGCCTCCACGAAAGGTCTCGGTCAGGGGCCAGAACGTGGCCCGAACGGCCATGGCCCTGGGCAGAACCCCAAGATTGTAGGCCACATCGACCAGGCGATCACCGATCATGACGGCCTCGATTCGCTCCGGCGCCGCACTCATCTTGGCCGCGACCGGAGAAGACAGACCGAGGACGAGCGCGGCCAGGGCGGCGAGGGCCGTGCACGGCAGGATGGACTTCGATCGTCGTCGCGGCTCGTCCGATTGCCTCCCCAGGAGCGTGCGGGCCATGTTGTAGGCAAAGAGCAGGCCGGAAAGGAGAATCAGACCGCCTCCCATGATGACCACTGTCTTGACCGGCTGCACGGCGGCCCGGAACTCTGCTGATTCATAAACCAGACCGGCCCCGAAATGACCGATGAGATGGAATCCCCCGGTCAGAAGGATGACGCCGAGGGTGTGGCAAAAATAATTACCGTAGGCCGCCCAGGCCCGAGTCCGGTCCGCGCCGGCCATTTGAGGCGCCAGAAAGTACAAAATGCCCATGAGGGCCGAGCTGGCCCAGCCGACCAGGGCGATATGGGTATGGATCTTGGTGACGAAGTGGGTGAAGAACTCCCTGATCTGACTCTGTTGAATATGGAAAAGGGCCGCGTACGCTCCGGACAGGGCGTTTTTCAAGGGAAACATCAGCCCCTCCAGACAGGCCACAAGGAAAAAGAGGATGGCGGTTAGGATGAAGTATCGGGAGACGGTTTGAGACATGGGTATTGCTCCGGTCGGTTAATGAGTTGGTGACTGGGCGCGGGGCAAAGTGCCCCGACGCATGCCTGGGTTTCAGAATTTCATGGTCAGACCGGCATAGAAGGTGGCCGGTTCGATCTGCTCAACATCAAGATGCTTGACTTGGGTGCCGAAGACGTTGTCGGCGCCGGCGAAAATCTCGAAGTTTTCGCTCAGGCCCTTGGCCATGTAGGCTCCGCAGACGGTGTAGGATTTCTCGTCTCCCCCGGAGTAGGTCATCCGGTCCACAAAGGTGGCGTGGATGTTGGCTCGAAATCGGAACTCGGGCAGGGCGTAGCCGAGTTTGCCGAAGGCCTTGAGCTTGGGCTGGCCGCCGATATCTTCACCCCCGGTCTTGTTGTCCGCATCGAGCCACATGGCACTCCCGTCAAGAGAAAAGCCGAAGGGGAGTTTGGCTCCGGCCTGGACTTCGACACCCTGGAGGGTGGCCTTGGCGATGTTCTTGTACATGTAGTAGTCCTTCTTGTCCTTGCCCTGGCCTTCGGAGCGGTCGAAGACCGATTCGATCATGTTGTCCACTTCGTTTCGAAACAGGGTCAGGCCGCCGTACACGTCGCCGTATTCACCCTCGACGCCCAGCTCGTAACTGGTGGAGTCCTCTTCCTTGAGGTCCTTGTTGGCCTCGAAGATCAGCTTGCCCTTTTGACGTAGCGACGTGACATAGAGTTCCGACAGGGAAGGGGCGCGGAATCCCTGGCCGAACGAGCCCTTGAATCGCAGCCCCTCCAGCACGGCGTAGACCACGGAGGCCCGGGGGGACCAATGGTCGCCAAATGCGGAGTGGTTGTCATAGCGCAGGGATACGGTCAGGGTCAGGGGATCGAGAACCTGGAATTCGTCCTGAAGGAAAAGGCTGTAGTTGTCGGCGTGTTTGTCGGTGTTGAGGCCTGCCTGGGTGTCGTCCAGGCCGTCGCTCCTGGCCTCTCCGCCAATGGTCACAAGGTGTTTGTCCAGGAACAGGCCAGAATAGCGGCCTTCGAATTGATTGGTGTACTGCTCGGTGTCGCGTTTTCCGGATGCCGCGTGAGGGGTGAACTTGAGATCGTTGTCGTACTCCGAACGGTTGAGCCGAAGCATGAGGGTGTGAACGTCGAGAAAGTCGGCGTCGTATTGCAGGAAATAGCCCTTGCGGTTCTCGTCGGCGGTTCGGGTCCGGGTCATGGCCTCATAGAACTGGGCCCCGTCGTATGTGTTCTGCATGTATTCCGCGCCGGCGGTCAGGGACTGGTTCTCGGTCAGGTCCCAGGCCAATCGTCCGGCCAGGAAGGATGGCTCCTGCCCGAATCCGTCGTCGGGAGCCTCGCCGTCCTTGTCCCAGCCGTTTTCGCGTCCGGCCTCCATGGCGATCAAGCTCCGTATCTGGTCCGTGCCTCCGCCAATATAACCACCGACGTCGAAGCGGTCGTTCTCGCCCTTGAACTGACTGCCGTACTGACCGCTGACCTTGGCCGTCCAATCCCTGGAGGCCTTCTTGGTGATGATGTTGACCACGCCGCCCAGGGCGTCGCTGCCGTAGAGGGCCGAGGCCGGGCCTCGGACGATTTCGATGCGCTCGACCATGGTCGTGGGGATCTGGCGGAGGTCGATCATCTCGTTGAACCCGTAGGCCAGACGACGGCCGTCAAGCAAAACCAGGGTTTGCTTGGCGCGGGCGCCACGGATGGAAGGCACCTTGACCCTTCCGGATTCGTTGCTGACCATCAGACCGACGGCGGATTCCAGGGCTTGGGCAACGTTCTGGGCGTTCAGGTCGGCCATGTCCTGGGACGTTATGACCTCCACGCTTCCAGGCGCGTCGATAATTCGTTTTTCGGTCATGGTCGCGGTGACGACCATCTTGTCCATGGTCCGATTGCCTTCGGCATGGGCGATGATTGGGGCGAAGAGCAGGACCCAGGGCAGGGCCGATCGGAAGAGTTGTCTTGTCATTCAGAATCTCCTTGTTTTGCCGTTCTCCAGTCCGGGGATGGCGGCAATTCGATACGGATCCGGACCGTCAAAGAGTGGCCGCGATTCTAAGCAGGGCCACGGCCTGGTCGCGTTGGGCCGGAAAGCGGCGAGCCTGTTCCAGGGCGGCCATGGCCGCTTCCCGGTTTTTCAGACGAAGGGCGCAATGGCCGCGCATGATGTGGGCCTTTCCATCCTTGGGATCCAAGCGGCCGCTTTGTTCGAAGGCGAGCAGGGCTTCGTCGTATTCGCCCTGCTCGAACAAGGCCCGGCCCAGGGTGAGCCACAGGCGGGAAGTGGGGGTCAGATCGATGAACAGGCGGGCGCTCGAGGCGGCCTTGGCCGGGTCGCGGGAGGCCAGATGAGCCTCGACCAGCTTTTCGCGAAGCCTGGGGCATTGCTTGTGCTCCAGGGCCTGGGCAAAATTGTGGGCGGCCTTGGCCGGGACGCCAAGGGCCATGTACAGATCGCCCATGAGGACCAGTTCCTCGGGCGAGGGCCGACCAAGGCCGGCGTAAATCTCCCAGGCCGCCAGGCTCTTTCGGTATTCGTTCTGCCTGATGCGGATCTGGGCCAGGAGCTTCCACAGGTCGGCGTTATCCCCGTCGTCGGCCAGCATTCGCTCCAGGGTTATGATGGCCTTCTTTTCCTGGCCGAGGTCGAGATGGACCTTGAGCAGGATTTCCATCCATTGGATCTTGGGCTTGCCGACCGCGCCCGAAGTCAGACGCTCGAGGCCGGACAGGGCCTCCTGCGGACTGCCGGCCAGGACAAAGGCCAGGCAGGAGTTGAAGAGCAGATCGTGGTCCGTGCCGCCGCCGAGTTCATAGGTTCTGGCCAAGCCCTGGCCGGCCTGCAGGTGGTCGCCCAGGTCCAGGGCGGTCTTGCCCAAGTTCTGCCAGGCCGGGGCGTAGCCGGGCTCCAGTTCGGTGCAGCGCCGGTAGTGGGGCAGGGCATCCTTGGGCCTGCCCTGCATGGCCAGGGCGTTGCCCAGGGCGAATTCCACCAGATGGTGGGGCACGTCGGCCTGGTTCTGCCGAAATAGGGTCAGGATTTCCTCGGCCGTGGCGTGGTCACCTTTTTCCATGGCCTGCCCGGCCTCGTACAGGGCCTTTTGGGCAGCGGGCGGCAGATCCGAGGCTCGGAGCGGGAGGGCCAGAAAAACCGGAACCAGGAAAACCATGAGAATCGGGGTCTGCCGAAATCGTAAACGTGTCGTCATCATTCAGCCCTCGAACTTGAATTCAATGGTGGTCACGAACCAGGTCCGCACGGCCGTCCCGGCCTTCCTGCCCGGAGTGAATCTCCATCCGGACAGGGCCTTGCGTACGCTGTCGTCGAAAATGCCCTCGGGTCGGCCCGAAACGATCTCGATATTGTCGACCATACCGTCCTCGTCGACCAGAAAACGGACATCCACGGAGCCGTCCAGGCGCATGCGCCTGGCCTGCCAGGGATAGACAGGCTTGATCTGGCTCAGGGGCACCGGAACCTGGTCGACCTCGTCCATGGCGTAGTCCCTTCCAAAGACGTCCACCGGGGCGGGCGGCGCGCTGGGCGGGGCGGCCACGGGCATGCCAGAATCCAGCTTGGCGTTTATCTCGAAGCTCAGGCTGGGCAGGGACAGTTCCATCTTGGGGATCTCGGGCCGGTTCGTCGGCATGGACATGGGCGGGAGTTCCTGAGGCGGCTCCTGGGGAGGCTCTTTCTCGGGTGGCGGTTCGTCCTCGGGTGGTGGTGGGGGCTCCCGCCGGATTTCCACCAAGTTGACGACGTTCAGGTTTTCCAGGTCCATCTTGTTCCGGGGCTTGCCCACGGTGGCCGGAAGCAGGGCGAAGAGGACGAAGTTGACCAGAAGGGCGCTGGCCATGGCGGTCTGCATGCGGACTCGGTCAGTCATGTCAACCCTCTCCGTCGGTCCTGGACGCGGCGATGCTGACGTTTTGAGCCCCGGCTAGGCGACACTGGTCCATGACCTGGATGACCACGCCGGTGTTGCTCTCCTTGTCGGCGACGATGACCACGGCGCCCTCGGGGTTTTCGGCCAGGGATCGCTCGATGTGGGCGCGGACGCTTCGGATGTCGATTTCCTTGGATTCCAGGTAGACTTTTCCTTCGGAAGACACGCCGACAAGGATGTTGCCTGCCTCCTTGAGGGTGGCCGTGGAGGCTTGGGGGCGCTGGACGTCAACGCCGGTTTCCTTGACGAAGCTCGTGGTCACCAGAAAGAAGATGAGCAGCAGGAAGACCAGGTCGATGAGCGGAGCCATGTTGACTTCGGCGGTCTTGGCGCTGCCGCGCAGGGTGTGTCGAATGCTGATCACAGACACCTCTTCAGGACGGATATGGTTTCATCGAGACGGCCTTGGAGGCGGGTGGCCCGGCGATACAGGAAGACGCTCATGAACAGTCCGGGTATGGCGGCCAGAAGACCGCTCTGGGTGGTGATGAGGGCTTCGGAGATGCCTCCGGCCATGGCCTTGGCGTTGCCGGTGCCGAACAGGGAAATGACGTCGAAGGTCGTGATCATGCCGGTCACAGTGCCGAGCAGGCCGAACAGGGGGGCCACGGCGGCCAGGGTGGCGATGACGGACAGGGAGCCCCAGATGAGGGGACGGGCCCGCATGGCATGGCGTTCAAGGATGCGGCGGTCGATGTCGGCTCGTCCGGTGCGCTCATTCAGATACTGTCTGACCAGATCGGCGCGCAGGCCCCGGGAATCCGGGGGCAGGGGCCGGCCGCGCAAGGCGTCCACGGCCTGAACGAGGGTGACGTCCCGGCGGGCCTGGCCGCCGAACCAGAGGGCCCGCTCAATGATCAATACCCACATCCAGCAGGACGCGCCGATGAGGGGGAGCATGATCAACCCGCCGGGGCGGAGATATTCGAAGGTGGCGCCTATCAGGTTCATGGCCGGCAGGTGCAGGTCGATTCGCGGTAGATGATGTTGGTGAGGGCCACGGCCTTTTCCTCCATGTCTCCGACGATATGGTTCACGTTGCGGCTGAGAAAGGTGTGGGCGAGCATGATGGGAATGGCCACGGCCAGCCCGAACATGGTCGTGACCAGGGCCTCGGAGATGCCTCCGGACATCATGCGGGGGTCCCCGGTGCCGTGCAGGGTGATGACGTGGAAGGTGGCGATCATTCCGGTCACCGTGCCCAGCAGGCCCAGGAGCGGGGCCACGGCCCCGAGCATGTTCAGCATGGGTAGTAAGCGCTCCAGCCTGGGCAGTTCCTTGAGGATGGCTTCCTGCAGGATGCTCTCCAGGGTTTCGCGACTCTCCCCGCGGGCGGCCAAGCCGGCCTTGAGGACGTTGTAGACGGGACGGTCCTTTTTTTCCCTGACCATGTCGTCGCATTCGGCCCAGCGTCCCTGCCTGGCCAGGGCGTTGACCTTGCCCATCACCCGGTCGGCATTGTCGTGGACCCGCTTCAGAAAAATAGTCCGCTCCACGGTCATGAGCAGGGCCATGGCGGCGATGGCCAGGATGGGCCAGATCAGGAGGCCGCCGTTTCTGATCTGATCGGCCAGGGAGTTCGTGTGCACGATCTGGCGCAGGGCCGCCCCGCCGGTGATGTCCATGGGCAAGGCCTCGGCCCGTCCATCGAAATACCGGTTCAGGGATCGGCGCACGAGCCAGTCGGGCAGGGCCGCGAGGGCGAAAAATTGGGCCGTGTCCTCGGAATAGCGCAGAAAACCCGTTTCTGTGTCCGTGCGGTATGCGGCGGTGAATGGGCCGACGACCAGAACGTCTCCGCTCACGGTCTGACCGTCGCGTCCAATAAAGGGGATTTCCTGCAGGGACACTTCGCCGGAGTATTCCATTTCTTCGAACAGGAGTTCGGTCATGCGGGCCGCGTCGGCAAGATCCGGAAAACGGTCCTTGTCCATGAGGGGCGTCAGGCTGCCCCTGCGCTCGGGGTGGAGAGCCGTGAGGGGGGACTGCGTCAGGGCGGCGTCCAGATCGCGGGCCGCCACCCGCAGGGAGCCGGTCAGTTCGCGCAGGCCAAGTTCACTGTCCGATCGTTGGGCTTCCAGTTCCACTTTCAGAACAGCCAGGTTTCTGGTTTCCTCGTTGATGGTTTCCAGTTCGACGGCCAGGGCGGAGACCTCTCGTTCCAGGGTGCCGACCTCCCCCTCAAGGGCTTTCTTGTCCTCCCGGATGCGCTGCTGATTGTCCCGATGGGCGGCGCCGGCGGCTTCGTATTCCGCTTTGGCCTTCCTAGCGGCGGCACGCATGTCCTCGGCCCGGACAGACAGAGCCAGGCTAAGCCCGAGGACAAGTCCGAGAAGGGCCGTCATGGCAAATTTCATGGTCCGTATTGTCTTCATTGGATCTCGATCCTTCCGATGGGGAGTTCAAGGAGTTCTGCCGTACGTTCGCGCCGAGCCACTTCCATGGCCCTGGCCACTTTCTCGTGGGTGCCGGCGGGCAGGGACACGAATTGTCGGGTGACCGGGTCGAAACGACCGACCACGCTGCCGTCGGGGGTCCGGCAGAAGAGGCTGACCCGACCGAGGCGCAGGACATCGACGAGGTGGGAGGCGCCGTCCATGTTGATCGTGTCCTGGTAGACCTCGACGCTACGGCCGTACTCGGCCTCGACCTGCAGAGCCTCCATGAACCGGCGCATTTTTTCGGCGGCCGTGGCGTCGGGACGGACAAGCACCTCTCTCAGGGCGGATAGACGTTGGGATCGTTCCTGGAGCAGAAACGGGAGGTCTCTCGAAACGGTTTCCTCCAGCCGGGCCAAGGTCATCTCCAGAAAAGGCATGAGATCTCGCTCGTATTCCGTCGCGCCCTCGATGCCTCGGCGTATCTCGGCCACGAGCTTGGCCTCGAGGTTGCGCCTTTCCTTGGCCAAGGCGACGGCGGACTGCAGACGGCCCTTCTCTTTCAGGAGAAAGTCATGTCTGGCCTGGAGCTCCTGTTTTCGGCCCGCCCATTCGTCGGACTGCCCCTGGGTTTGTTGCCGGATTTCGATGGCCTGCTCCATGGTCTGTTGCACCTTGGCGGGAGCGTCGGCTTGCCCGGATGCGGACGTGACAATACTCAGGCACAGGAAGATGCCGATGATAATGATGAATGGCGGACGATACTTGTTTCTTGTCATTTTGATTCCGATCAGTTGGTTGCAAATCATTCCGTGTTTGAAAAAAAGGCACGGATCAGTCTTTGTTCAAGTTCGTTCCGCGCCTTCACTTGCCTTGCCTTTTGCGAGGCCCGTAAGGTGTTTTCAAGAAAAAAAGATACTATTATGCAGACCCATTCCAGGTCTGTTCGATTGTCATGGAGGATATTTCAAGATTTTCATTTTAACTCCCAGAGATTCAAATTATAAAAATTGATTTCAGGTTCAAAAAAAAGTTTGTTCTCAAAATGAAATGCCGATTTTCAAGTTGCGTGTTGGCTATCGGATACCGGACGAAAAGGCCTTGGCCGCCTGGAGGAGATTCTCGGGCCAATCCCGGGACAAGGGGCTGACGGAGACCACCTGACCCCCGAGGTCCCGGGCGAGAATCTCGGTGCTCCGGCTGGAGAATTCGGGTTGGGCAAAGACGACCTTGATGCCGTGTTTCCTGGCTTCGACCAAAATGTCGGCAAGATCCTTGGGACCTGGCTCCTTTCCATGATGTTCGATGGCGCGCTGTTCGAGCCCGTAGCTGGCGGCAAAGTACCCCCAGGATGGATGAAACACGAGAAAATGGCGGTTTCCACTCGGGGTTCTGGCGAAAATATCTATGATTTTAAGATCCAAATTGTTAATTTCTCTTATGAAATCAATATAGTTGGCAGCATAGAGGCTGGAGTTGTCCGGATCCAGTTCCTGAAGAATATCCCGAATGGTCTGAGCCATGACCCGAACGAGAGGGGGCGAGAGCCAGACATGTGGGTCGGCGATTTCATTCGCGTGGGAGTGCTCGTGACCATGACCGGCAATTGCCCGGCGCCGGATGTCTCGAGCCATGTCAACGACGAGCAAATTTGGATTGGCGGCCCGCATTCTGGGCAACCAGGCCTTCTCGAAGGGAACCCCGATGGCGAAAAAGACCGAGGCTTCGGCCAGTGACGACATCTGTTCCGGAGAAGGTTCGTAGGATGCCGGACTGGACCCGGGACGGACCATGGCCACGATCCGTGCATCAGGCCCGGCGATTCGCTCCACGAAATACTCCTGAGGAACGATGCTGGTCACGATGGTCAGGGGCTTGCCCCAGGCGGACGGCAAAGAAATCGACATGGCCATGAGGATGAGCAGGAACAGGGATGGGCTGATAATGAATGTCGATGTGTTGCGGAGCATGGTCTTGCCTCACTATTGTCCAAGGGAAAAATGCAATGTCATGGGATTGGCGGGTGAAAGTTCAAGGGGGAGTGGCGACCCCGCTTGTCGATGATTACGGACAGAAATCAAGTGAAGTGCGGGGACGGCCAAGGGAGGTCACCGTCCCCGCAATGCAAGCGCCGGTCACGCTTCGTCCCAACCAGAGTCTATTTCATGTCCACGGCCTTGACCCAGATAACGGCGTCTTGCGAATTCTCCTTGCCCTTGTATTTGTCCATGGGTCCGACACCGAGGGCGGCGAAGCCCCACCACCCGGCCTTGGGGATGCCGAAACAGAATTGACCGTTGGCGTCGGCCTTGATGGTCATGGTCACAAAGGCATCCTGAGGGGCAACCACCAGCGGCTCCTTCTGGAAGGTGTTTTTCCCGGGGACAGGGGGATGGTTCAGGTATTCTACTTCGATTTCGGCGTTGGGCACGGGTTTTCCGTCACCCAGGACAACGCCGCGGAAGACGTTTCCGGTCCACAGGGCGTAAGGCTTGTCCAGGGCGACGATCTCGGCTGGCAATCCAACGGCGGCATCCCAGTCCGTGGGCATTCCGGCATTGTTGACGATTACCTTGGTGATCTGCTGGATGTAGGCGTCCTCCTTGGACTCGAAGTAGGGTTCGGGCACCAGGCAGAACACGAAGTCGCCCATCTTCCGGGCCTTGACCTTGGCTTCCCAGGCGGCCCCGGAATTGGTCTCGCTCATCCAGGTGATGGGCTTGAGGTCCTTCATGAGGTCGGTCTTCTGCTCTTTGTGGACCATGAAGAACTCCAGAGGCTTGCCCATGTCCATGGTGTGCCCGGCTTCAAAGGGGTGGCAGAAGACGAGTTTCAGGTCGAGCTCGCCGCCGCTGGTCAAGGCGGCCTCGGGGGTGTAAATCATCTGAAAATGGGCCGCAGCCGGGGTGGCGATCATAAGGGCCATGCCGATCAGAAAACCGATTGTCCTTTTCATGGGTACTCCTGTTTTAACTTTTGAATGTTATTAGTTCTTCAAAACTGTGCGGATAAAAAAAATGACTATTCTGAAACGTCCTTGCCATCGATGACGATATCGTGACCTGGTCCGGCATAAAAGACGATCTTGTAGTCGCCGTCGGGCTTCTTGAAGACGAATTCGCTGAGTTCATTCATCTTGCCTTTTTCCAGAACGTTGCCCGCCTTGTCCTCGACCCGCATCTCGACGCCGGCCGCCGAAGAGCCGTCGGAAAATCCGCCCTCGCAGGTCACCGTGCCATCACCGTTGTCATAGCAGGCGCAGAGGGGCGTATGGGCCGAGGCCAAGCCTGTCCATGCGAGCAAGAGAAGCAACGCGCCGCCGACAAAAAAACCTTTCATCATGATGTTTCAACTCCTTGTGTTTTCAGGTTTGAGGTTTACTTTTTTTCCCAGCAGGCCTTGCCCGGAAACCGGGTGGAAACCTGCTCCCGGTCCCGCACAAAGCCCATGGCCACAGTAAAAGTGAGAGCCAGGCCGTAGAAGGCAAACATGGCTTGCAGTCCGCTCAGCCCTAGGGCCGAGCCGCCGGTAAAGATCAGCACGGCCACCCCGAGCCCGAGGGCCATGGGATAGCCCATGGAGAAGAGCATCCATTTGGCCGATCCCGTCTGGAGTTTCACGGCGATGGCCGTGGCCAGACAAGGCGGGTACAGGACCATGAAGAGCATCAGGGCCAGGGCGTGCAACGGGGTGAAGCCGGCCTCCTGGCTGCCCATCCTCTCTTCCAGGGTCTGGGCCCCTTCCTCCCCTTGGTCGTAGAGGGCTCCCAGGGTGGCCACGCTGCTCTCCTTGGCCGCCAAGGCACTCAGCAGGGCCACGTTGACCCGCCAATTGAAGCCAGCCCACTGGGTCATGGGTTCCATGAATTTGCCGGCCCGGCCCAGAAAGCTGTTGTCGATACGTTCCTTTCGCATCTCCATGAGGAGCATTTTTCTGGTCTGGACCAGCTTTTTGGCCGCATTGAAGGCGGTCTTTCCTTCGGCGCCCTGACGGCTGACGACCTGGAAAAAGATGGGGTTTCGTTGCTCGAATTGTGTCTTCAGGTCGTCGCCCTTTCCTCTACCGGCCGCCATCTTGGCCGAGGCGAAGTCTTCCCAGTAGATGATAAAGGGCATGACCTGATCGCCGGACAGGGCACCGGCAAAAGAAGTGTTTTCGATCGCCTTCTGGAACGCGTCGATGGCCGTTGTTTTTTGCGCCTCATAGTGGGCCTCCCGCTCGGGGCCGAGGCCCGGAAACTGGAGGAGGACGAAAAGAATGACCGCCACGGCCGCCACGATGGTGGTGATCTTTTTCAAGAACAGCCAGACCCTCTCGACGGCTCGTCCGAGCACCCCACGGATCGTCGGCATATGATAGGCTGGCATTTCCATGACAAAGGGGGCCGTTTCCTTACCCTTGAGCACGGTCAAGGTCAGGATCTTGGCCACGGGCAGAACAAGGAGGATGCTGATGGTTGAAATGAAGAGCATGGCCCAGCCTTTGTGCTCGGCAAAGTAGATATTGATCAGTAGAACATAGAGAGGAACCTTGGCCAGGCAGTTCAGCATGGGGATGGTGAGAATCGTGGCAAATCGCGAACGCTCGTCCGGGATGCCCTTGCAGGCCATGACGCCCGGAACGGCGCATCCGCCCACGTAGACCCCGCCGAGGACCATGGGCAGGGTGGACTGTCCGTGCAGTCCGAACTGGTTGAGGAGCCTGTCCATGATAAAGGCCATCCTGGCCATGTATCCACTGTCCTCCAGCACGGCGATGAGCCCGAAGAGAATGAAGAAAATGGGCACGTAGTTGAGCAGGGCGTTGACGCTGTCCACGAACCACAGGGAAAACGATCGGATCAGGGGGATGTCGATGAATCCCGGGGCGGGGGTGATCGCCTCGGTCAATGACCTGATCTTGGCCAGCAGCGGCCAGGTGTAGTTGGTAAGGTTGTACCCCTGGACAATGGACAGGTAGTACAAGAGCCAGATGATACCGACGAGGACGATGGGGCCCAGGATCTTGTGGCAGACGATGCGGTCGATTTTTTCGGTCAGGGGCACTTTTCCTTGGCCTTCCACGGCCACGCTGGCGGCAAAGATCTCGTCGGCCAGACGGTATCGGCAACGGGCGATGTGGATTTCTGGGGCCACGCCAAACCGTTCCTCGAAGCTTTGCCGCATACTGTCGACGTCAGCCAGAAACCCGGCGGCATCGGCGTGGTGTCTGCCGATGATGTCGTAGATTTCCTCGTCGCCCTCCATCAGCTTTATGGCCACCCATCGGAGAGGGTAGTCGGTTTCAAGAGACGTTTCCGTTTCGAGAATGTCCTGAATCTCGCGGAAAAAAGGCTCCATTTCCTTGTAGTCCAGCCGCACGGCCGTGTCGTGCTTTTCCTGTTCGGAAAACGTGTCGATGGTTTCGAACAGTTCCTCCCGACCCTGCTTCTTCTTCATGGTCGTGAGCACGACAGGGACACCGAGGATTCCGGACAGGGCATCGACATTGATCCGCATGCCGGCCTCTTCGGCCACGTCCATCATGTTCAGGTTCACGACCAATGGGACGTTCATCTCGAGGAGCTGAAACGTCAGGTACAGGGAGCGCTTCAGATTTGACGCGTCCATGACGTTCACGACCACCGAGGGGTGCTCGTGGAGGATGAAATCCCTGGCCACCCGCTCTTCCGGCGAGTATGAGGTCAGGCTATAGGTCCCCGGCAGATCGACGACCTCGACCTTCTGCCCCTTGAACCGGTAGCTGCCGGACATCTTGTCCACGGTGACGCCGGGGTAGTTGGCCACATGCTGGCTGGCGCCGGTCAATCCGTTGAAAACAGTAGACTTGCCGCAATTTGGCTGTCCGGCCAAGGCGACGAGCCGCCGTTTTTCGCTCATAGACTGTCCACCATCACCAGCCGGGCTTCAGAGTGCCGGAGGTTGACGCAATAGCCGTCCAGTTCGACCTCCATCGGATCGTTCAAGGGCGCGTTTCGAATGACCTTGATTTCCAGCCCAGGATAGACCCCCATGTCCAAGAGCCGCTGGCCCAGCTTGTCACGGGCCGAGAGACTCGAAATTCGGCATGAGGTGCCGGGAGTCATTTGGTCGAGAGTGGACATTTCCGTTTCCCCCATAATTGTTTTAACCTTCAGGCTGGGCAAGTTCGTAAGTACTGAGTTTGAATCTACTAAGCAAAAAAGTGAAAGCTAATTCACCCAGTTTGTTTGGCTTGTCAAGCATTATTTTATTCGACTTTTGGCATCGATACCGTCAACACCGACGCCGGTTGAACGAAAACGCCGCGCCGCGCCTGGATCTCGAACCAATCGAGCAAATTTGGGCCGGCTCGGGGCGATGGGTCTTCAAATCGCCGCGATTTTTTCAGGCCACAATGATGGTGCTGTGACATCCCGTCGATGTTTTTAATTTTTTTTCCATCTTCACGGCGTACAGGGCCTCGTCGGCCGCGCGGATCAATTTTTCTGGCCCTCCTCCTGATGTGTTGCCCGCGTACACGCATCCGCCGACGCTGGCCTTGACCCCGTATGGATTCTCTTGGAATCGTTCATGAATTCGCTCGGCCACGGCCAGGACCCGGCCCCTGTCCTGCTCGGCCAGGATCAGGCCAAACTCGTCGCCGCCGAAGCGAAAGGGGAAATCGTCATCCCCCCTGGTGCAGTCGCGCAAGACTTTGCCCATGAATTCGAGGATCAAGTCGCCAGCTTGGTGACCGTGCGTGTCGTTGGTCCGCTTGAAGTCGTCCAGGTCGATGACGAGGAGGTAGAAGCGGGCACCGGTTCGGTCTGAGGCTTCGATTCGGGCGTTGATTTCCATGTCGAAGGCCCGTCGGTTGAAGACTTTCGTCAGAGCATCCATGCAGGCCAGCTCGCGGTATTTCAATGCGTCTCGTCTGGCCTCGGTCATGCGTTGGCCGATCCTCGATCGTGATTCCTTCAGCACCCTGGCCAAATTGTTCAGATCTCTTTTGAGTTGGACGAGCTCTTCCTCTTCTTCCTTTTGGTCCGGAACGGCGAGGGGTAAATACGCCCCTCCGGCAATGAGGGCCCGGACGAATTCGTGCATGGTCCTGATCTCGCGACCAAAGATCCAGTTGAGACCGATTTTTGAGATTGGGATTATCAATACCAGGACTGTGAAAAACCAGAGAAACAGGAGTTCAGACAGCAATTTCATGCCGAACCTGTGGCAGACGAAAAGAATCACCATATATGGCGTCTGTATGGCGAGGATGGTTAAAGCGATTCTGATTACCATGCCCATACCCGAATTACTCGCCGTCAACCGGGAACTTGGCGAAGAGCTTTGAAATTCCGTTCATGTCCTGGCTCAAGTAGGCCTCGATCCTTTCGACAACACTGACAAAGGCCTTGACGACCACGGGGCAGAACTGGGTGCGTACGTTGTTCAAAATTTCGGCTCGGACCTCGGGCATGGTTTTGCCCTGCCGATAGGACCGGTCTTGGATCATGGCCGAAGTCGTGTCGGCCACGGCGATGATTCTGGCACCCAAGGGGATGTCCCGGCCTTGGAGCCCGGCTGGATACCCCTTGCCGTCATATCGTTCATGGTGGTGAAGGATGCAGTCGTGGATGCTGTTTCTTCCCCGGTACAGATGGACAGGGGCAACTATTCGGGCCCCTACGACAGGGTGTTCCCTCATCCGAGCCCATTCATCCTCGTCAAGAGGTCCATTTTTGTGCAAGATCGAGTCGGGTGTCGCTATTTTGCCTATATCGTGAAGATGTCCAGCCACGTGAATGGTTTTTGCGCAGTCATCATCCAAGCCGATAGCCTTGGACAGGATCAGGGAAATGTCGGCGACCTGCTTGGAATGCTGCATGGTCCGAGGATCCCTTGCGTCGATGGCCAGGCCAAGAGATTCGGAAAAATCATGCAAGATTTCCGAGCAGGCCACAAAAGCCGGGCAAATGCCGTCATCCGTTGGATTGCCTTCACACTCACGAAGTATGAATGGCCTTGACTGTGAAAAATTGCATGATGTCGTGTACATGATGGTTCTAGTACAATTTGTTCACGACATTGAATTGATTCCCTCCACTGTGGAGCATACGCTCAGAACATGGAAACAATCTTTCATTTGGTTTCACTTTTTTGGCGCAACCACAACAGTTGAGGCAAATTTTCAAAAGGCATTTCTTGGTGTCGTGATCCAGACAACGAAAATCAACCGCGCAGGCATGGCCTTCGGCGATCATCTTCTTGAGGGTTTCAGACCTCATTTCCACGCGGACGAGTTCAGTGTTCATCTTCCCCACCCACTTCATGCTCCAATAATCAGGTGTCTGCCGAGAGGTATTCTGTAGAATCCCTTTGCATTGAAACGAGGCATGGCCTTTTTGCCGTGCATGGTCAGAACGATGACCCGGCTTCCGTCAGGAGCCAGAAGGAATCCCTTGTCTCCCTTGAAGTAAATTTTTTTCAATGGAATTCCGGACAACGCGCAATTATGACGAAATTCAAGGCCACCTTGACGGGTCACATCCATCAGATACCTCGTATCGACAAATACGCGCCCCTGTTCATTGTAGTTGTCGCGCATGAAAACGATCAGGCTCCATGCCGACCAGGTATCGAGGATTCCGCGGAGCCTGATGTGCATGTTTCCACTACTGAAACGGTGCTCGACATCGAACTCGCTGTACATTGCTCCTCCTTCAATTTGAGTAATGATTTAATAATCAAAATTGATTGATAGAAAGACGGTTCATGATCATGTTGTGATCGGCTTCAAATTCAATATTTCGGTTCTATCAGTTATGTGCTGGATTTCGATGCTGACCGGACTGCGTCTTTCGAGTCGTGATCGACAGTTGATTTTCCCGCATTTTCGAGAAAGAAATCCGCGGAAAAGGGCTGCCCCCAAGTCTTGGACCCGAGGATCGGTCGACAATGATTTTTTCTCTTCCGGCATGACGGCCTCCTTGTTTGTTGAGTTTAAATATATTTTGGTGCTCTAACTTTGTCAACAAAAAAAATATGGATTTCCGTCATCGAACGTACGTAAGATTTATCAAAAATCGTGGGTGGTGAGGAACTACCCGATTTGAATTTCACTCAATCATTATGGTCGGTTTTCCTGAAAGCGGTCGACAATCGATGCCAGACATGAAGGCAAAGTGCGAACAAGAAACCGACAATGCCCGAGGATGCCAAGCCGACCGGACAGCCCTGCCGACCACAAAACGGGCATACGGCCGACACGGAGTAGAGGCCCGCAAATCCGACCGACCAGCCCAAGAAACGGAGCACACGATTCATTGAGGAAATCGTGGCCTGGCCGCGGGTCGGGGACGATTCTTCCATGGCTGGGTGGTTCATTGTATCTCGTTCGTCTCCAATCGGTTCCGGTATCTTCATCGTCGTCTCCTCGCGGGTCGATCACTTCATAACCGGTTCGGGGGCGTTTTCATATTCGTCCTGTGTCGGAAAACGGACGAGAATTGACCTCGCCTGGTCGGGACGGAGGTAGAATCTGAGGCCCGAAGAGGTGAAAATGACCGTCTGGCAAGGCCCATAGGGACCGGCTACCCTCGCCGGGGAGACCTCCTGGATGGTGATTGTTTTTCCGGGGCTCAGCCCCAGGGATTCAAGGACACCGACGGAACGTCTTCCGCCGAGCAATCGCTCCACGACCAGGGGCCTTCCTGTGGGGGCCAGGGCCAATTGCATGAATCGGCCTGCGGTGGTCACCCATATCTTGGCAGCCGCTCCCTCGGAGAGATGCACATGACGGCCATCGAGCACGGCACGATATTCCATGGGAGGGATCCGATGAAGCATTTTCAGCCGGTCATTCTCCTGGATGCCAAGCACCGAGAGACCTTTTTCCAAAGCCGAACCGCACATCAGCCCTTCGACATGCCCCTCCTCGTCAGGATTCATTTCGA
>RZZR01000053.1 GCA_009929795.1 Deltaproteobacteria bacterium
GCCACAAGGAGATCCTGGAAGACGGCACGCTACGCAACCACGAATTCCGCCCCAGAGGCTTACCGGAAGTTTTCAGTCCTCGCGAAGTCGCACCTCAAACGGGCGTCAGCCCATTTCTCTGCGCCCATTGGACATGGCTTTGGCCAACCAGTCTTTTACAAAAACGAAAGATACTGCACGGCGAAGACATGCGCACGGGCGATGACATATATATGCATGTTCAGCTGTTTTTCCAATATAGTCGTGTTGCTTGGATCGATGACATAGTCTACTTTTGGATAAAACGAAAAGAATCTCTATCAAATACTATATACACTTCTGACCATTACGAAAATTACTTCAGATGCTGTGATCTTTTTTATGTAGAAGCAAAAAAAAAGAACCAGATTTCTCTTGCGGATGATTTTTTCGACCAGTATTTGGCACTTTATCCAGGACACTTGCTAGCACAAATATCGTCCGGAAAAAGTAACGAACAAGATGCTCAAAATGTTATTGATGTGATGCAGCGCATCAGCGAGCGACACGGAGTTTTACAGCGCTGTATGCCTACGTTAAAGACGAATCCAGCGCGTTATGCAGGATTGGCCCGATTATGGGGCATATTGCAAAGTCAGGCTCCTTTGGCAGTCACAAAACTTATTGAATCGCAAATAATCTTCAGTCGCTTTATGGAAGAAAGACAGTACGACGCTATCCGCAACAACGGTTGGAGCCGCCAAGTCTCCTTCGACAAGCTCGACCGCGAGGCCGGGCTGGTCCGGGCGCGTTACCTCTTCTGCGACAATGCTCCGGAGGAGCGGTTCGTCTCCGGCCAGGGGGTCGCCGAACCGGCCTACGCCAAGAACCGCACCGTGCACACGGGCGACGGGTACGTGATCTTCGAGCGCATCCTCTGGCTGCCGCTGCCGCCCGACGGGGACGAGCGCATCACCCTGACCGTGGCCGGGCAGGATTCCGGGCTGAACCACACCGCGTCCCAGCTCCGCACCGCCTTTGCGCCCAGGCCCCTGAACGACGCGGGCTTCCCCCCTGACGTCCGCGCCCTGCGCCGGCTGGCCGCTTCACCCGCCGTGCGGAAAAAATTCAGGGATGCCTGGCTGTTCATCGACAAGGACTGCGAGGCGGACGATAACGCGGAGCACCTCTACCGTTATGTCCGGACGCACCATCCGGAGGTCAACGCCTGGTACGTGCTGGCCCGCGATTCCCGCGACTGGCCGAGACTGGAGGCCGAGGGATTCCGGCTGGTCGCCCACGGCGAGATGGAACACCATGCCCTGTACCTGAACTGCGCGAAGCTCGTCTCCAGCCAGATGGACTGCTACATCTTCCGCCCCCTGGAAGAGCGGTACTTCACTGATTTCCCCGAACCGCAGTTCGTCTGCCTACCCCATGGCGTGACCAAGGACGACGTCTCCGGCTGGTTCAACTCCATCCCCTTCGACCTGTTCGTGGCCGCCACCCGCGACGAGGCGAAATCCATCACCGCCGACGGCACGCCCTACGTGATGTCCGCCAAGGAAGTCCGGCTGGGCGGCTTCCCGCGCTACGACAAATGGATGGAACCGGTGGAAAGGGAGAACATCGTCTTCATCATGCCCACATGGCGGGCCGACCTGGTGGGGGAATGGGATGGCAAGGGGCAGAAGCGTGCCAGAAATCCGCATTTTGGTTCCTCGAAATTCGTCCGCATGTGGAAGGAGTTATTTGAAGATCCACGCATCGCTGAACTGACATCACGCTACGGTTATCGCGTAGTTTTCTTCGCTCACCCAGGTTTCGAGGACTACCTCGACGACTTCCATTTCCCAGATTTTGTAGAAAAACGGTCCAAAAATCATGGTTCCATGATCAACATCATGCAGCGCTGTAAAGTCATGATCACTGACTTCTCATCAGTGGCCTATGACATGGCTTATATGCGAAAACCCGTCATCTATTATCAATACGAAAGCAAAGACGATTTCACCCGAAGCCAGAGATGGATAAGCGGCTACATCAACTACAAAACCATGGGCTTCGGCCCGGTCTGCCGCGACCGCGACGCCCTGTTCCGCGATCTGGAAGCGGCCATGGACGCAGACGGCGTCATGCCCGAACCCTACCGAACCAGAGCCGATAAAACCTTCGCCCACCACGACGCCGACTGCTGCCGCAGGGCCTGTGATTTCATCATGGAGTCCTCCCGCCCGTTCGCGTCCCGAGGGGAGGACTGAGCCGTGCCGGAACGCTCCGTCACCACAGGAGGCGAACGCTTCGCCCTCCGCGACCGCATCCTCCGGGACATCCGGGAGCTGCGCCTTCTCCGGTTGCCCCATCCACGGCTGATCATGCTGCACGAGCGGGCCATGGAGCTGTGCGCGGCCCTTGAACAGGGGCTGCGGACCGTGGCCGGAGGCGACCCCGCCCTTGCAGACAACATTGGCCCCGCCTTGGAAGGTCTGTGCGGGCTGCTCCGCGACCAGGCCAGACGAGCGGCGGACGAACTTGACGCCGTGGAGGGTCTGGTCGGCTACATGCGTCTGCCCGGCGAGCTGGCGACTCTGCACAAGCGCGCAGGGGAACTGGCGGCGGAGATTGCCGGAGACGGGCAGGACGACCGTTTTGCGTCCCGTTGGACCGAGCTTGCTGACGCCGTGGACCGGCTGGGGAGCGCGGCTCGCCGGGCGTGCGCCTTTGCCGAACCCAGAATCGAGGCAGGGGTGGGGTCCATCGACAGGGTATTCTCCATGTTGGAGCGCAACCCCGGCCTGGCCCCTGTGCGGCGGGAAGCGCAACTCGCCCTGACGCAGCGGGCCCACGAGGTCCTCGGAGAATGCTGGCTGTTCGACAAGAACTATTACACCGGGGAGGCCGCCGCCGGTACGGAAGGTGTTTCCGACCTCCTGGCCCACTACCTGTCCGCCGGCGAGACGGCCCGTCCCCACCCCTTTTTCGACCCCGCCCACTACCGCCAGTCCTACCCGGAGGTGACCCGGCTTCGATATTTTGCACTAGAGCATTTCAACCGCTACGGGGAAGTCCTGTATTACGATCCCGGCCCGGATTTCGACACCCTTTACTACCTGGAAGCCAACGACGACGTCCTGCAGGCCGGGATTCCGCCCTTGCGCCATTTCGTGGGCCACGGGCTGCCAGAAGGGCGCTCGCCCTCGCCCCGCGCCCTGGGTTTTTTCAGCGACCGGTTCATCGGTGCGAGCGCCGCGCGCCCGGCAATCCTGGCCTCGCCCGCAGAGCTGGAGGGAACCCTGGGCAGAGTGCGGTCCTGGCTCGAAACCGCGCACGGCGGGCCGGTGCCGGTCTTGGGCTCTCTGGACGGCGATCTTCCGGACGTTCTGTTTTTCGGCGCAACCGGAGCCACCCTGCTCCGCGACGGGAAGGCCCTGTCGGCCCTCACCGGCCGCAGCGCGGTCTACGTCGGGGACGATCCGCAGGCCGACCTGGACGGTCTGCCGGATACGGACACATTCCCGCTCGACCGGTTATGCGCCTTCACCACCGATGGCGGACGGTTCCTGCGCTGGCAGGAATCCGAGCGGCCCCGGCGGCTGCTGCACCATCCCTTTGCCGATCCGCATTCCTCTCTGCCGATCCTGCGGGCCCTACTGGACCGCGCGGCCCGAAACGTCCCGTTCAGCAACAGACGGTATTTCCCGGAAACAGCGCCGGACAACGGGCCGTGCATCTCCGTGGTCAGCATCATCTACCGCAAGGCCAAGGAGATGATCTCCTTTCTCCAGGGACTGAACGGCCAAAACCTGGCCCGCCCCTATGAGGTCGTGCTGGTGGACGACGCCTCCCCGGACGACGCCGTGGACGAGGTGGAGCGGTGGCTTCGGGAGATCCGGTCCGCCGGGTTGCTCAACCGGTTCATGACCGTGCGCGTCCTGCGCAACGAATCCAACCGGGGCAACTGCGTCTCGCGCAACCGGGGCATCGAGGCGGCCAAGGCCGAGATCGTGCTCGTGGCGGACGGCGACGTACACTTCTCCACCGGAAGCCTGGGCGCTCACCTGCGGGCCTACCGCAACGGCGATTGCGACGCGGTGATCGGCTTTTCGCTCTTCGACATGGACGGCGAGATGGCGGAGGAGTGGGTCACGGCCTGCGAGGCGGACGGGAGGATCGTGGAGCGGCGGCTCGCCCGCCCCCTGGTCTCGGGATACCGGCAGATGGTCCTCGACGAATATAGCGTCTTCAATTTCATCACCCGCAATGTCTCGTTCCGCAAATCCACTCTGGAGGGGAACTATTTCGACGAAGCATTCGGCTATTCCAGCCGCAAGGACTCCGGGTACGGCAACGAGGACTTCGAGATGGGCGCGCGACTGTATTTCAGCGGCAAGCGAATCCGCTTCATCAAGGGTTCAGTGGGCGTACACATCCGCCACCGGGACAGCGCGCACAACGACAACAAGCTGCTGGCCAACATCCGCAACTGGAACCGGCTGCTGGACAAGCACCCGGACCTCCCCCGGGTGGACCGGCAATACTGCCAGTGGCGAACCAGGTCCCTGCTCGCCAAGGGGTCGGGACAGCGCGACTCGGACGAGGTCAGGACCCTCAGGGCGCGGCTCGCAAATGGATTCCCGCCCCCGGTGTCCATCCGTCTTGCGCATCCTCTGCGCATCTTCACCCGTGCGCTGAACGCTCCGTACCAGCGCGAGCTGTTCAAGCTGGGGCACGAATTTCTTCTCGCCGCCGAATACGGCGGCTGGGACCATTCCCTACGCCCACTGCCCCGCATGGCGCGGACGGTCTCCGCCGAAGACGCGGTCCGGGCGCTATGCGACGCGGCCATTCTCGACTTTGACGGACGGGTCGCGCAGTCCGGTTCCGAAGAGGCGAGACGGCTCGACGAGCTGCTTCGTCTCGCCGCGCCCCTGCCCCGCGTGGCCGTGTGCCACGGACTCCCGCCCGGTCCGGCCGCGGACGGTCTCGCCGCCCTGCGCGAACGGCTCGCGGGTGTCCATGTGATCTGCGACTCGCAGGCCTCGGCCCGGCTTTGGGGGTTCGAAGACTGTTCGGTAATCCTCCCCGGCCTCACCCCCTTGGATTTTTCGCCCGGCCGTTGCACCGGAGACTGTCTGACCCTGCCCGAAGAGGCCTTTGCGCAGGACGGCGAAGCGGACGAATGGCTTTCACAAATTCAGGCCCGGCTGGCGGGTCGTTGCGAAGTGAAACGGTTCTCCCCGCCCCCGGTCTATCCTGGATACGCCGAGGGAACCAACGAGCGGGGCCTGGTCGCGCTCCAGGGCTGCGCGGCCTACCTTCGGGACTTCTCCCTGTTTCTCAACCCGTGCGCCGAACAGCCCCTGCCCAGGGTGCTGATCGAGGCCATGACCACCGGGGCGGTCCCTGTGGTCCGGCGGACCGAGGACGCGGAGGCCTACATCCGGGACGGCGTCAACGGGTTCATGACCGATTCCCCGGAAGAGATGGCGGACCGGTTGCTGCTGCTCAAGACCGACGTGGACCTGTGGCGGCGAATGTCCCGCGCCGCCCGGCTGGACGCAATGGACATTTTCAACGTGGACAGGTTTCTCGCGGCCTGGAGCGAAGTGCTCCACCGGCTGGTCCCGGCCACGACGGAATAGTAAAGGAGCGAAGAGATGGATACCCCCCCCCTGATCATCTGCGGAATGCACCGCTCCGGCACCTCGCTGGTGGCCGGACTGCTCTCCGCCTGCGGGCTCGACGTCAGCCCGGAGAGTTTGCTCATGCTGCACCAGGACGACAACCCCACCGGGTTCTACGAGAACCACGAGATCGTGAACATGCACGAGAACGCGCTGGTCCGCGCCGGGTTCGGGTGGGACGCCCCGCCGCCCGCCGACCCCGCCCCGGCCTGGGAACGGTCCGTGGCCCTGACCGAGGACGCCCGAATGACCGCCTCGCGCTACCGGGGCCACGACACCTGGGGGTTCAAGGACCCCAGGGCAAGCCTGTTCATGGGATTCTGGCGATCCCTGTTCCCCGGTGCGCGGTTCCTGGTCTGTCTACGCAACCCGCTGGACGTGGCCCTGTCCCTTCAACGACGTTCCGGTAGCTCCATCATCGCCGGGCTGGCCCTGTGGCAGCGATACTACGAGCACATTGAGCGCGACTTCGACCCGGCCAGGGACATAGCCGTCCACTTCGACGTCCTGCGCCGCGACCCGCAGGGCGATCTGACACGGCTGCTCCATGGATTCGGGCTGCAAGCGACCCCCGACCAGGTCCGGGAGGCGCTGGCCATGATCCGCCCGGCCGCGTCGGACAGCGGGTACAGCCTGCTCGCCGCCAGGGCGCACGGTCTGTCCGAGCGTGGCGCGGCCCTCTATTCCCGGTTCCTAGAATGGTCCGGCCCCGGCTGTGCGGCCCTTTCCGCACGCGAACCTCTGGCCGCGCTCGGCGCCGGATTCGAGGTCGTCAAAGACCAGGGGGCCTGGATGGGACGACAGGGGATCATTCTGGTGGACGCCTCCAAGGCCACCGGCACCCTCGTGTTCTCGTTCAACGCCCGGTCCACCCTGCTCGACTCGTCGCCTACGGGGCAGCTCTCCCTGAACATATCCCTGGACGGCCACGGCGAGACCTCGGTTACGTTGACCGGCGACAGGGCGGAACAAATCTTGCTTGGATTGCCCCAAACCGGGCAAAGGACCTTGACCCTGACGCTCCGCAGCAGCTTCGCCTCGTCGCCCTGCGCCGCCGGAATCGGTCCCGATCCAAGAATTCTGTCAGTCAATATCGGAGGGCTTCAGGTTGTGGAGCAACCCATTGTCCCCCTGCAAAAGTGAGGAGCCCATGGCGACCCAGGTCAGCATCATCGTCCTGTGCTACAACAAGGTAGCGTATACAAAACAGTGCCTTAGGTCACTCTATGCCAACACGGACAAGAGCCGCTTCGAGCTTATCGTCGTGGACAACGCCTCCAGCGACTCCACGCCGGAGATGCTCGCCGAGTTCACCGCAAGCCACCCCAACGTCAAGGTCATCCGCAACGAGGAGAACCTCGGGTTCGTGGGCGGCAACAATTGCGCCCTGGACAGCGTGGAAGGCAAATACGTCATCTTTTTGAACAACGACACCGAGGTCCAGCCCGGCTGGCTCCCGCCCCTGGTGGAGACCATGGCCGAACCGGGAGCGGGCGCCGTGGGCTGCAAGCTGGTTTATCCCGACGGCACGCTCCAGGAGGCCGGAGGGATCATATACACCGACGCCAGCGGCACCAATTTCGGCAAGTTCGACAATCCCAAGCACCCGGAATACTGTTCCTTCCGCGAGGTGGACTACTGCTCGGGCGCAGCCCTCATGGTCCGCGCGGCCCTGTTCCGCGAGCTGGGAGGCTTCGACGCCCGTTACCAGCCCGCCTACTACGAGGACACCGACCTCTGCTTCACCGTCCGCGAGAAGGGGCTCAAGGTCTTCTACGAGCCGCGCAGCGTGGTCGTGCACCACGAGGGCAAAACCGCCGGGACGGACGTGACCAAGGGGTTCAAGCGGTTCCAAGAGATCAACCGCGAGAAATTCATCGAGAAGTGGGCTGCCGAACTCAGGAAGCAGCCCGCGCCCGGGCCCAAGACCGGCGCCAACGTCCGCGCGCTCATCGACCGCAGGTTCCGGGGCAAACCCCAGGTCCTGGCCGCGGCGGACGAACCGCCCCAGTACGACCGCCAGGGCGGTGCGCTGCGCTTCTACCATTTCCTGCAATATCTCGTGGAGTCCGGCCACCAGGTCACCTACTTGGCGCGCAACGTCACCGAGCGTCCGCCGGACGTCTCGCTGGTCCCCTACGTGGAGCGGCTCCGGCGCATGGGCGTGGTCGTGCACGGCCTCAACGCCTTCCAGCCCTCCAAGATGGACGTTTCCCAGACCCTGCCGCCCATCCAGCGGGTGCTGACCGGGCGCGACTTCGAGGCCGCGCTCCTGTTCAGCCACCGCGAGGGCGGGTTTGTCCTGAACCACATCAAGGCCCTGGGGCTGCGCATGCGCATCTTCATGGACTCCGTGGATCTGCATTTCCTGCGCAAGGGGCGCGAGTGCCGCCGCTCCGGCGGTTCCCCGTCCCGCTGGGTGGACTATGCCGAGGGCAAGGCCCAGGAACTCGCCACCTACCGCCAGACCGACTGCGTGTTCACCGCCACCGCCGAGGAGAGCGATTTTCTGCAACGCGGCCTGGGCATCCGCCAGGCGGCCTACGTCCCGGACACCTTCCCGCTGTCCAAGGACGTGCCCGGCTTCGACGAGCGCGAGGGGCTGGTCTTCCTGGCCGGTTTCCGCCATGCCCCGAACCTGGACGCGGCCATGTACCTGATGAGCGAGATCCTGCCCCACATCCGCAAGGAGCTGGGCGACGTGCTCCTGTACATGGTGGGCGACGGGCCGCCGGACTCCCTCAAGAAGCTGGCCGACGAGCACACCGTCATCACCGGATGGGTCCCCAAGCTCGAACCGTACCTGAGCAGGATGCGCGTGGGTTTGGTGCCCATCAACTACGGCGCGGGCATCAAGGGCAAGCTCTGCCGGGCCATGGGCTACGGCACCCCCAACGTGTCCACCACCGTGGGCGCGGAGGGCATCGGCCTGACCCACGAGAAGAACGTGCTCCTGGCCGACGACCCGGCGTCCTTCGCCAAAGCCGTCGCCCGGCTGTACAACGACCGGGAGCTGTGGGAGCGGCTGTCCCGCAACGGCTACGACCACATCCGGGAACGGCACTCGCGGGAGAGCGTCAGCAGGATCCTGCTGGGCACCATGTTCCCGGCCGAGTCCATCGCCGAGTTCCCCCAGGTCCGGGACATGCGCTTCTTCGACCTCGTGTCCGGGGGCTACGTGGGTCTGGAAAGCGGCCGGTTGGCCGAGGCCCAGTCGGAGTTCCGCCGGGTCATCGAGCTGTACCCCGGCGCGGCCGAGGGCTACATCGGCCTGGCCAGGACCTATCTCGCCCAGGGCAAGGCCAGGGAGGCACAGGCCACCCTCGCCCGGACCCCGGAGAGTGAAACCGGGAGACAGGAATTCACCATCACCCAGGCGCGCTGCCTGCTCGCCTTCGGCAGGAAGGGTATCGCCCTCAAGCTGCTCGACGACCTGGCGTCCAGGGACCTGTTCGACGTCTTCTTCATGGAGGAGCTGGGCACCCTGCAGTTCGCCGCCGGAGGGAGGGAGCAGGCGCAGCGGAGCCTGGAACGCGCCCTCAAACTTGAAAACGACATGTCCACCAGGGTCCGGCTGCGCACCGCCCTGGCCGACGTCAAGAAGGCGCTGGGCGACGTGCCCGGCGCGCTGGAACAGCTCTCCGCCGTCAGCCAGATGTACATCGACATCAACGAGCTCGAGGGGTTCCACGCCCTGGACGCCAAGATGGGCGAACTCGTCGCCGAGGCCCTGCCCCCGGCGGCCGAATTGGCCCAGCCCACCCCGGAGGAGCTGCGCGAGCTGGCCCCGGTGCTGCGCCTGACGGGCATGCGCGTGGGCCGTCTCGGCCCCATCAGCAGCCGCGAGTACGCCCTGCACCGCGCTCGTCCCGAAGAGGCCCCCGACTGGCTCGCCGAGGTTTTCGCCGGCCTAGACCGCCTGGCCCGCAGAAACGGGGGCAAGGCAACGTCCAGGTCCGGACGTTCTAGCAAAAAGGCCACTTCCCCAAACGAAGGTTGACAATGTGCATAATCAACAACAGTAAGAAATTCATTTTCATACATATCCCAAAGACCGCCGGAACGTCCGTGGCCCTGTTCTTCTCCAGATACAGCCGGTATTGCGACCTGGAGATCGGGGCAACCCAGCTGGGCGAGGCGATCCAGCCGGAATTCTTAAAGCGGTTCAAGATCTGGAAGCATTCCACCGCCCAAGAGATCAAGTCCGTGGTCGGAGACGCGATCTTCGAGGAATACAAGACGTTCACTTTCGTGCGGAATCCCTACGACAGGCTCTTTTCCACGTACAAGTTCCTAAAAACTTGGCCGCACTGGCCCGGCCACGAAAAGTTCGTCCAGTTCCAGACCTACCAGCAGTTCATCGAGTCCGGCTGGTGGACCGGCAAGGTCAAGCCGGACCGGATGTTCCGCAGGCAGATCAGCTGGATCAGGGAGAGCAGCAGAGGCCCCCTGCTGAAGATCGATTTCATCTGCAAGCTGGAAAACATCAAGAACGACATCGACCGGCTCTGCGAGGGCATCGGCCTGGACAGGGAGCGGGGCGGACGCATCCAGAGGATCAACAAGGCCGAGCTCCAGGAAAGGAACGTGCTGCCCGAGAACCTGCTGAAAAAGCTCATGCTGTTCTATGCCATCGACTTCGATTACTTCGGCTACAGCACCGACTACGGGAAGTACGCCTTATGATCCGCAACAGCCAGGAACACACCCGGACGAATGCCATTGGAGGATTCATGCCGATCCAGGTCCGGAGGGACACCGTCCTGCACAGCGAAGCGACCCTGCCCGGCACGGGGTACCCCGCGGAAATACTGGCCAGGTTCTCCAGCCACGCCGTGTGGAAAAACTACTTTTCCCAAAATAAGTTCATCAATACGCCGGAATATCTCGCAGCCCTCGTAGACGTCATACGGCGTCAAGGGTTCCACTGCCCCTTCCACCTGCGCCATGTCGCCCCGGACGAAATCCAGTTCGGCCCCAACTACCGCGAGGGGCTTTGCCACGGCGGGCTGAACAGCCGCCAGCGAGCGGTCTGGCTCGAACTGAGCCGCTTCCAGGCGGAACGGCCCGACAGGGAGATGCGGATATACGCCCCGGAGGCGGTCACCGATTTCGCCCTGCTGCTGCGCGGCCGCTACGCGAAGTTCATCGGCTCGGAGTATGCCCCGTCGCCCAAGGACCAGGCCGCCCTCTATCCCATCCGGCACGAGAACCTGCAGAAACTGAGCTTTCCCGACGGCGCGTTCGACGCGGTGGTGGTCAACGACGTGCTGGAACACGTCCCGGACGTGGACCTCTGCCTGCGCGAAATGGCGAGGATACTCCGACCGGATGGAGCACTCGTGACCACGTTTCCATTCGCCATGGGGAACGCCCAGTCGATCATCAAGGCACGGTTGACCGAAAGTGGAATAGAGCACCTCGACGAACCGCAATACCACGGCAACCCTGTGGACCCAAAGGGAAGCCTCGCCTTCGAGATTCCTGGCTGGAACATTCTCGAACGCGCCAAGGAGAGCGGTTTTTCAACGGTCGAAATGGTCTACGAAACATCCCTCCACCACGGCATCCTCGGTGGCGGGTTCTCGGGAATTTTCACAATGGTGGCAAGACGCTGACAGCCGTCTCTCAAGGGGCTGAATCCAGTCAACCACCGGGCATGACGATTCGAGCAAATAACAGTAAGCCCGCCTAGGCAGGATGATGATGTTGCAAGGAACGCGTAGTACAGCTGTCGAATGCATAATTTATACTAATTGCCAAGGTCCAAAGCTTTTATCCATACTTCGAAAATCAAAAAAATTTAATCAGTTATTCAGAGCGAAAGCTTTTCAAAATTTTTGCAATGAAGTCCCAACAGACCGTGAATTAGAAATATGCAACTTATTTATATATCAAGAATTATCAGAGAAGTGGGACAACGCGAGCACAAACTCGATCATAAAAAAGCTTCCACCAGACTGTATTTGTTTTTGCATTCCAAAATTTAAGTGCGAACTATTTTGGCCTTTTCATTGCCGGAATCCTTTCAACAAACAAAATGAAGGTCAAATCCATGGAATGTTCCCATATGGAGACTCAAAAGTCTTTGATCTAATGACTGTGAAAAACAAAACACCGAAGCAACTTGCGGAAGAATATGCATCACTCGATCTATCAAAAATCATTGATTTCGACGCACTACTGATTAAGATACTCAACTATTATCGTGAACACCACAATTCACGGGATTACAATTTTTCCAGTGTATTTAAAGTGAATCTTTCACACAAACACATGTTTCGATCATTCAACCACCCTACAAATACAGTACTTCTTGATGTTGCAAACACAATACTTGAAAAATTTGGACTTGAAAAATTAAAAAACAAAAGCATTTCTGACTTAGAAGATCTCGGACATGACTACAACGTACCAATTCACCCATATATAATAAGTCAATTTAATTTGCGATATAGTAATAAAAAATACAATGTAAACAACAAAATTGTTACGTTTGAAAAATATATTGAAAATTATATAATATATGCATTAAAAAATAAAAATGATAATGATTAATTATTCGTATACAATTATTATATTATTATTTCATAAATTATGAAACATTATTTAACAGATATTTAATTACTAAAATAACTTAAAAAGGCGAATTCAATCTGAAAATCACATATTCTAAAGGTTCTATTCAATGATACAGACATTTAATGAAATAGTGAAGAGTTTCGCCAAAACTATTCCCGATTTCCTCTTTGTCGTGATCGGAGCCAACGATGGCATGACGGGCGATCCAATTTACCCTTTCATCAAGGAATACGGTTGGAAGGGTGTGCTGGTCGAACCCCAGAAAAACCGATTTGACGAACTGGTTAGGAATTTCGCCGGGCAGGACGGCCTGGCCTTTGAAAACGCGGCCATCGCCGAGACACCGGGCACGGTGATACTGAACACCTGCGGCGAGCTCGGAATGGGTTCCTCGCTCATGCCGGACGAATACTTTCTCGAAGTCAAGCCGCAGGCATTCGCCAACCGCCAAGCGTGTGGCGGTACGGTCCCCGTGAAGGTGGACGCCATCACCCTGGATGACCTCCTCTACAAACACAAGATGGCGAAGGTCGACCTGTTCTCCATCGATGTCGAAGGGTATGACTTCAACATCATTAAAATGATAAATTTCGAACACTACAAGCCGTCCCTCATCAACTATGAATCCGACAAGCTTGGAAAACAAAAACAACTTTGCGAGCGGCTGCTGCGGGCCTATGGCTATCAATTTCATTATCATGGGCTGGACACACTGGCCTATCTGATTTCTCCGGAGGATTGATTGATGAACAACGGGATGGCTCAACCCGTCATCATGCTGGGATGCCAGCGTTCCGGCACGACGTATCTGGCGAAGGTGCTTGGACTCCATGAGAAGGGCTTCTTCTGGAGCGAGGCCACGGTGTTCCGATACATGGTCCTATTCTTCTGGAACTACATCCGCGACCGAGGGTCCTTCCGCCAGCCCCGGTTCATGGAGGTCCTCCACATGCTCAAGGCCCCGCGCGGCATGCCCATCAACGAGCAGGGCGAGAAAATCCTGGCCAGCTTCGAGCGGACGCTCCTCGGCTACTTCAACGACGGGCGTCTCGAAGCGTGGGCGGACAAGGGCCGGAAGCGGGAATTTCTCCAGGCGCTGTCCTACGACACCATGACCCTCGGCGCGTCCGAGGTGGCCTACTGGGGCGACAAGTACCCGGAATACGTGTTCCAGATCCCCGAACTCGTGGATATGTTCCCCGAGGCGCGGTTCGTCTTCGTCATCCGCAACCCCTATGCCGTGGCCGAATCCCTTGTCCGGCACCTCAACCCCAGGGACCGGGTGGCGGGCGGCATGCGCTTCACCCTCAAGGACTGCTGGGACCAGTGGTTCGATTGGAACCGCGTCTGGATCGAGAACCACGAGCTGATCCCGGCCGCGAACCGGTTCGTGATCCGCTACGAGGAGTTCCTGCTGGACACCGGGCGCGTCATGGGAGACCTCTCCGCCTTCATGGACGTGGACCTGATGGCCTCGCCCGGCATCCGAAACGAGCTGAAGGCGATCCAGCCGCACAACCTGGACAAGTGGAAGAAGACCGACGTGTACGAGCAACTGCGGCATATGCCGGTGGCTCCCGACCAGGTGAAGGTTTTCGACTACTACGGCGGGCTGTGATGCACATCGTCTTCCTGACCAGCGAGCAGGCCAATGCGAGGGAGCGCATCCTGATCACCGAGGGGCTTCTGGCGCATCGGGAGCTCGACCTCTCCTTCAACCGGGCGGAATCCGTCATGGGCCGGGCGGTGACCGAGACCGCCCCGGACATATTCGCCGCGCTGGAGTCCTGCGACTACATCCTCCAGTTCGAGGACGAGCACTTCTTCGACGAGGATATAAAGACGTTCATCCGGGAGCGGGGCCTGTACCGCAAGCTCGTGTACCTGGACTTCAAGGACAGCCCGCAGATCGAGATGGACAAACTCGCCCGGTCGCACCGCTACTTCAAGCGGTCCTGGCCCCGCGAGGTCCCGCAAAGCGCGCGGTGCATCCGCATCGGCGAGCACACGGTCCACCCCATCGCCTACGGCGCGCTGAAGTCGTATTTCAGCCCCGGCTTCCGGTCCAAGGAGTACCGATTCGACATCTCCTACATGTTCCCGGAGGACGTGGGCGGCAAGCGCAAGACGGTCAGGGACATCATTGCCGGCTACGACTTCGGCGGCCTGCGCGTGAACATGGGCGTGACCACCACCGACGGCGTGGTCGGACGCCAGTCCATCACCAAGGCGGCGGACGACTCCCCCTGGGCGGCCTACTACCGGACGCTGAACGCTTCGAAGATCGTGTTCACCGTGCTGCCCAATGACTGGGACGGCGACTCGCGGACCTGGGAGGCCCTGGCCGGGCAGGGGATGGCCTTCCTCGACCGGCCGGTCCTGCCCTTCGAGAACCGCATCGAGCACATGCGCCACGCCTACCTCTTCGACGCCTTCAGCGAGCAGTCGGTCCTGGAGGCGCTGGCCGCAGCCGTGGACCTGCTGCGCAACCGGGAAGAGACCCGCGCCGCCATTGCCAGGGAGGGGACCCTGCACGCAGGCAGATTTCACATGGGCTTCAACCGATTCTCATCCATTCTTGCAACGCTTCGCTAACGGTATGGAAAACGTAACAAAAATGAGGGCTGGAAGCTCATCATCCACCGAGAACGCCGCACAGGCGCCACCTTCTCCAACCAGACATCATCCATGAACCATCAACCTTGCCCTTTCTTCCCTTTCTCAGCGGCATTTGACCAATCGTGTCGGTCGCTGCGCGATGACTGCCAACACACCTGCGTTGAATCAAGTTCCGTTATACCTGCCCAAAACAATTGACCCAGCCAAAAGATTCGCATATAGTTGAAACTGTGAACAATAAAATGAAAAATATCATCTACAGTCGAGACTATTACCTGAACCGTATCCGCCCTTTTTTTGGAAAGCCCGTGGTCAAGGTTATCACAGGAATGCGCAGGGTGGGCAAAAGCTGTTTGTTGCGGATAATCAAAGAGGCTCTGATTGCCTCGGGGCTTCAGGAAGAAAATATCCTCCTTATCGACAAAGAGTCTCTGGAGTTTGATTTTTTAGCCACGGCAACCGATTTGTATCGGCACTCAATCGCATACTTCGGTGATCTCGCCGGCCCCAAGGCGCTTCTTGTGGACGAGATCCAGGAAATTGAACATTGGGAGCGGGCCGTGGCCTCCATCCTGGGCCGTGGAGATATCGACATCGTCATCACCGGCTCCAATGCCAGCATGTTCTCCGTCGAATTGGCGACCAAGCTTTCCGGCCGCTTCGTTGAATTTCCAGTCTATTCTTTGTCCTTTTCCGAGTTCATGGCTTTTCGGGACTCTCAATGTGGCCCTATGGATGAAGAATTCAGGCGCTATCTTCGATATGGCGGGCTTCCGGGAATTCATCACATGTATTTGAACGACGAGATCATTTTCCAATATCTCAAAGGCATTTACAGCACCATCCTCCTGAAGGATATCGTCTCCAGGCATTCCATTCGTCAGGTGAATCTTTTGGAGCGCATCGCCTTTTTCCTGTTTGACAACATCGGTCAAATTTTTTCGGCAAACAGCATTGCCAGCTTTCTGAAATCACAGCATCTTCGAATCGGAGTGGACACTGTCGCCAACTATCTTCGATATTTTCAGGACGCCTTGATTGCTCACAAGGCCCCACGGTATGATATAAAAGGACGACGATATCTCGAACTGTATGAAAAATACTATCTTGGCGATACCGGGCTCCGTCATGCCGTGCTCGGCTTCCGAGAAACAGATATCGCCCAGATATTGGAAAATGTTGTTTATCTTGAACTTTTGCGGCGGCAGTATGAGGTCTCCATAGGAAAAATCGGTGATCGGGAAATCGACTTCATTGCCACACGGGAAAACCAGAAACTCTACATTCAAGTCACGTATCTTCTGGCCTCTCCGGAAACCATGGATCGAGAATTCTCGCCCTTGCTGGCGGTGGATGACAACTACCCGAAAATGGTTTTGAGCATGGACACCATGCTCGGCAATGATTTTCAAGGTATAAAACGGATGTATCTTCCGGATTTCCTGACATCGTTTCCGTCATGAATCATCCCTCATCTTTAACACTCTCCCATCTCCGCCGTCTCTGCCCTGACTGGGCAGTCGGCGTGGCCGGACGGGGCATACTCCTGCATCATCTGCAGACCATCTTGCGTTCTTCCCTGAACGGCGAACTGAGCACTTTGACCTGGGAAATAGCCCATTGGCGTTGGCAGCTTTTGCCTTGGGACAGGCAGGCCGCCAGCCTGTGTTCCTCTCTGGCCCCCAAAGCCGGGAAATCGTTCAGCCCGGTCACGTCACCGGCCAGTACTGCGCGGGTCGATGAATTCATCGAAACCATCCAGGCCATCAGCTTCGGGGACATGGAGACCGTTGTCCGGCTCTGGAAAAATCACCCACAGGGAGTTGATCTTGATCCGGCCTGGGCCGGCGAGGTCTGCCTGTTCGCCCTGCAACGGGGCAACCTCGATCTGGCCGACATGGTTCTCGAAACCAGCGGACTCGCTCCGGAACATCCGGTTCTCCTCCAGCTTGGAGCCCTGCGATCTCTGTGCTTCGACTCCACCGACTTGGCCATTGGACACATCGACCGACTGACCGA
>RZZR01000054.1 GCA_009929795.1 Deltaproteobacteria bacterium
GCCCTGGCCCGGGCCGAGGCCTCGGGATCTTGCTCCATCTGGGAGACGAACATCCAGTCCTGGACCAGGAAGACCACCCAGGCCTGTTCCCGGTCCACGTTCATGGCCTGGGTCAGAAATTTCAAGGCCAAAGACATGTCATTCTCATGCAAGGCCCGTTCCGTGGCCTTGCGGGCGTACACCGAGGCGAATAGGGGGTTGTTCGTCTTTTGGATGAGCGAATTCAGGGCATCCCAGTCTCCGGATTCCAGGACCGAATCCCAAACTTGGTCTGGTTCCGGGATTCCCAGGGTGGCGCATCCCGGGTCCAGATCGCGGAACCTGGCCGCTTCGGGGAGAAGTTCCTCGGCAGGAACGCCGGCCCAGGAGGTGACCCGAAAGGCGAGTTCGCAATTGTGGGCCATGGCGCAGAGATCGTCCTGGGCCAGGTAGTTTTGCTGGCTCGACTCGAAGAGATGACGGGCGTCGCACCAGTCGCCCCGAAGGAACGCGACGACGAATTCCTGGCGCTGGATCGGGGCCAGGGCCAAGGATTCCGGAGGGGTGAAGGGCGGGATGTCCTTGCCGCCGCAGGAGGCGAGGCAGGCGGCCAGGACCAAAAAGAGCAGGCGGGTCGGTTTGGGCATGGTCTTTGTGTCCTTTGTTCAGGGGCTCGGCCAGTCACGATCCGTGGCCGGAGGCCTGCCCCGGTTCAGGGGCCAGGTGTTGTTCAGCCGTTCCAGGAGTTCGGTCCCCAGCCGGAGGGTGTACTCGCTCTTGCGCCGCAGGGTGATGAGGTCCGTTGTGGCGTTGCTGACGTTGGCGGTCAGGGCTTCGACATTGCTCAAGGTCGGCCCGAGGTCCTCACGCAGCCCGCGCATCTGGGCCAGGATGTCCTTGGCTTCCCTGATAAGTTCCAGAAGCTCTTTCTGCATGGGGGCGATGTCCTCGACCCTGGCCGTGGCGTTTCCCAGGAGAGACCCGGCCTGGGTCATTGCTTGGTCGGCCTGGCCCATGGCCTGGTCGGCCTGGGAGAGAATGCCTTCCAGCTTGAGGACCGGTTCCGGGGAAACCGCGATATAATGGATGAGCCCCTGTTCGTCGGTCAATTTGGACGACATGGTTTCCAGGTTGGCCAGAATCCGCTGGACCGGCCCATCCTCCTGAACGAAGATGTCGGTTATGGTCTTGACGTTGGCGACAATGGCCTTGAGATTTTCCATGACCGGCTGGGCCTCGGTCAAGAGCTCGCTGAGGCCTCCGACCTTGTTCAGGGCAATGGTCGATTCGGGTTCCAGTTCGGGGCTGGCATCCGATCCGGGAAGGACTTTCAAATAGCTGTTGCCGATGACGCCCTCCTGCTCCAGACTGATCCTGGTGTCTTCCCGGAACCATTTTCGATACTTTTCAAAGATGGAGATCTCGATTTTGATATGGTCCAGGGCGTCCAGGTTGACCCTCCGGACCTGGCCGATATTGAATCCCGACAGGCGGACCGGAATGCCGCGTTCGATGTTGTCGCCCGAGTCGGTCGTCACATAGAAGGTTATTGTTTCGGAAAAGAGATCCTTCTTGATGCCGATGTAGAAGACCGAAGCGACGGCGGTCAGAACGACCAGAAGAACGAACGAGCCGACCTTGAAGGCCATGGTGTCGAAACTTTGGGCCATTACGAGTCATCCGGAAGGTAAAAGGTTTCAAAGCCGAGTCCCTCGTAGGTCCGGAGGGATTTTTCGTGGCAGGATATCCACAGGGCCATGTCCGAGCTGATATTCTTCAGATATTCGAGAAGCAGGCGAAGATCCCAGATGCGGGGATACTCCATGAACACGGCCCGGCTGTCGCCGGCCAGACAGCGCAGAATGTGGGCCTTGAGCATTTCTTCCTGGGTCAGGGTTTCCTTGCGGCGGCCCATGGCCTCTCGCATGCCCAGAGCCTCGATGGTGGGGAGGATCCGGGCCGTGGCCGCGGCCAAGCCTCGATGGTTGGTGTACATATCTCCGAGGGTGATGTTTTCGATCATATTCAGATTGGACAGAAAGGGAAAGTCTTCATCGACGATGCCGACCACGGTCCGGGGAAGACCCATGAAAAACCGTTTCAATCCTGCCAACTGCCTTTCGGACGAAACGGCCAGGATTACCCGGGGGCCCATTGCTTTGAGCCCGTCGATGTCCAGAAAGGGTTCGGTCATGAGGTCACCAGGACAAAGAAGACTTCGATGGCCACGATAAAGGCCATGCCCTGCATCATGCCATGAATGAGCCTGATAGGCACCTCGCTGAAGGAGCGTTCGACCCGCATGCCTTTTTCCATGGCCACCAGGCCGACGCAGGCCCCCATGAGCAGTGGTTTGGTCGTGGCGATCAAAAAGCTCTCAATATGGAGGGCGTCCACTATCCGGTCCAGATAGTTGGCAAAGGTGATGTCGTGGAAATAGCCGAGGATGAAGAATCCGCCGAGCAGGGCGGTCAGGGTGAAGCAGAAGGTCAGGGTCACGGCCGACAGGGCGAAGGCCAGAAGGCGGGGCAGGAATATGTAGGAGTCGATGTCGATGTCCAGCATCTGCAAAGAATTGAGTTCCTTGTTGATCTTCATCAGGGCCACTTCGGCGATGACCGCCGAACCGGAGCGAAGCAGGAGGATAAGACTGCAGCCAAGAGGGGCTACTTCGTGCATTATGGCTGCGATCAGGTATCCCCCAATGCGGTCGTAGGCTCCGAGGCCGGTCAGAATGGACAGCAGATAGTGAACGGTGATGGAGCCGATGACCAGGGCGATGAACACGACGATGGGCAGGGCCTGGATGGCCGTGAAGTAGATCTGGCGGATCACGACCCGGCCCACGGCCGGATTCAGGACGCGAAGGCACAGAAGGGCGTTCAGGCATCCGGTGGCCAGCCAGGCGATCCGGTTCCAAAACTGGATTCTGGAGATGGTCCAGTGGCCCACGTCATGGACGATAGTTTGACGCATGAATCGTTCGTATCCACTTTTACGAGGCGTTGCAAATGGTTCGAGCCTTGTCCGGCCGGGTTTCGAATCCGGTCTTATGTCCTTGATTTCGCCCGTGTGAGGATATAAGGGGGATCGATTGTCATATTCAAGGGAGGAAGTATGAAATTCCAGGTGCTTGGCTGCTCCGGGTCCGGGCTTCCGGGCTATGCCCTGACGTCATTTCGCATCAACGACTCCGTTTTGCTCGATGCCGGAGCAGTCACCTCCCATCTGCCCTTGGAGGAGCAGGCCCAGATCACCGACGTTCTGGTGACCCACGCCCATCTGGACCATATCAAGGACATCCTGTTTCTGGCCGACAACCTCATTGAGCTGGTGGTCAGGGACGAGCACGGTCCGGTCCGGGTCCGGGGATTGGAGGACGTTCTGAACAGTATCAGGACTCACCTGATGAACGACACCATCTGGCCGGATTTTTCCATTCTGCCGGACCGCAAGCGTCCGGTCATCGTCTATACGCCCATGCGTCCCGGCGAGGAGGTTGAAATCGGGGATCTTTTGGCCACGGCCTTTCCTGTCTGCCACGCCAAGGCCGCTGCCGGGTATGTGGTCCGTGAAAAGGGGGCCGAGAGCGGCTTTGCCTTTACGGGCGACACCGGACCGACGGATGCATGGTGGAAGTTTTTGAACGGCCTGGAATACCGGCCCGGCCGTTTGATCATCGAAACCTCGTTTCCCAACGAGATGGAGGACCTGGCCCTCAAATCCAACCACCTGACTCCGAGACTTCTTCAGAAAGAGTTGGCCAAGCTCGAATTCATTCCCAAGATTTACATCTCCCACATGAAGTCCCCGTTTTCCTCGGCCATCCAGGAAGAGCTCCAGACCCATCTTGACGGCTACAACTATCACCTGCTCCGAGACGACGAAGTGTTCGAGTTCTAAACCTTTCCATGGTCCGAAATCGGCCCGTTTTTCCCGATTACCCAAGCCTTGTCGATCATCTGAACGGCATGGGCTGCTTTCACATGCGTCTTGGCCTGAGTCGTGTCCGGACGGCCCTGGAGCGTTTGGATATCGATCCTTCGCCGGCCATCCAGGTGGTGGGCACCAACGGCAAGGGGTCTACGGCCGTTTTCCTTGAAGCCCTAGCCAGGGGCCATGGGCTTCGTACCGGGTTGTATACCTCGCCGCACCTGGTATCGATCCGGGAACGAATAAAAATGAACGGGCGGGCATTGCCGGAAGCCGAGTGGGCCAGCCTGGCAACGCAGGTGTACGATGCCTGGCCTGAAGCGGATTTGACCTATTTCGAACTCTTGACGATCATGGCCCTTGTGGCTTTCAAGCGGCAGGGCGTGGATCTAGCGGTGTTCGAGGCCGGGCTGGGCGCGGCCAACGACGCCACCTCTGCCGTGCCTCCCATGTTGTCCGTCATCACTCCCATTGGCCTGGATCACCAACAGGTCATAGGGCCCGGTCTGGCGGACATCGCCAGGGACAAGGCCGCGACCCTGCGTGCACACGGCGGAGCCGTGAGCGGGCCGCAGGATCAGGTCGTCATGGATATTCTTCGGAGCAGGGCCAAGTCCGTGGGCGCTTTCCTGCACATGGCGGATGAATGGTGGACTCCCCGGGGGCAGGGGGCATTGTTCAATCCTTTGGGATGTCCGGAGGATGGCTTTTTCGTGCCGCGTTTCGGCCTGAGCGGTTCCTTCCAGGCCTCCAACGCCATGTTGGCCCTAGCGGCCTGGTGGCTGGCGGCCAAGGACCGGGGGTGGCCTTTCGAGATCGGCCCATGTATTCAGTCACTGGCCGACGCACGACATCCCGGCCGTTTCCAGTTTTTGGACGTCGGCCCTGGGTTTTTGGTGGACGGAGCCCACAACGAGCACGGTCTGACGGCCCTGGCGGCGGCCATGAGCATTTCGGGGATCGAGCCTGAAGGGGCAATTTTCGCCTGCCTGGGCGACAAGTCCGGCCTGACGGACATGATCCGAAACCTGGTTCGGGGGCCGATTCTCGTTCCTGGTCTGCCCGGCAATGAGCGGGCCCTGGATCCGAGCGCTTTGGCGGCGAAGATCGGAGGAAGACCTTTCGAAACCGTGGCCGAGGCCGTTCGCGCGGCTCTCGAATTGCCGGGTCCGGTGCTGGTCTGCGGTTCCCTGTATCTGGTCGGAGCGTTTCTGACCGAATTGAGCCGCATTTTCCCGGTCCTGGAGACTGGGCTGGAAGAATTCGTAAACGATGCGAGGAGCCAAGGGTGACGAATCTGTTTAGACATCTTCCGGCTGTGGACAAGGTTCTGGCCGAATTGGAGGCCGAAGCGGGTTTCGGCAGTTTTCCCCGCACGTTGTTGCGAGACCTGGTCGGCGAGTATCTCGATCTGTGCCGCGAGGAGATCAAGGCCGGCCGATACCGCGATCCGGCCGAATTGGCATGGGAGCGCCTGCGTCCGGCCGTCGTGGCCTATGTCCGCATGAAATCCAGGCCCCATTTTCGGCGGGTCCTAAACGGGGCCGGGGTGGTCGTGCACACCAACCTGGGGCGGTCCATCCTTGCCGAAACGGCCGCCAGAGCCGTCCAGGAGGCCTGCGCCCGATACTCGAACCTGGAGTTTTCCCTGACCACGGGCACGAGAGGGAGCAGATATTCCCACGTGGAAGGCCTGCTCTGCCAGTTGACCGGGGCCGAAGCCGGTCTGGTGGTCAACAACAACGCCGCGGCCGTGCTCATTGTCCTGGATACCCTGGCCAAGGGCCGCGAGGTTGTCGTGTCGCGGGGGCAATTGGTCGAAATCGGCGGATCGTTTCGCATTCCCGAGGTCATGGCCAAGAGCGGGGCCGTGCTGCGTGAGGTGGGTGCCACCAACCGGACCCACGCCCATGACTACGAGGGGGCCATCGGCGAGAACACCGCGGCGCTTTTGAAGGTGCACACCTCCAACTATCGGATCATCGGATTCCACAAGGAAGTTCCGCTGCCGGAATTGGTCGAGATCGGCCGTCGACACGGCCTGCCGGTCATCGAGGATCTTGGGAGCGGCAACCTGTTCGATTTTTCGGGACTGGGTCTCATGCCAGAGCCGACGGTCCAGCAGGTTTTGGCCTCGGGAGTCGACGTCGTTTCCTTCAGCGGGGACAAGCTTCTGGGGGGGCCTCAGGCCGGGATCATCCTCGGCCGGAGGGAATACGTCGACCGGATCAAGAAGAATCCCCTGAACCGGGCCGTGCGCACCGACAAGATGACCGTGGCCGCCCTGGAGGCCACCTTGCGCCTCTACCTCGATCCGGACAGGGCACGGTCCGAGGTCCCGACCTTGCGGATGATCACCATGGGCAGGGATGAACTTCTGCGGGCGGCGAGGCGGTTGAAGACCCGATTGGCCCGCGAATTGGGCGGCTTGGCCGGGATCAAACTTCGCGACGGCGTGTCACGGGTCGGTGGTGGGGCCTTTCCCGAGCAAGACCTGCCCACGGTCCTGGTGTCGGTTGAGCCCCGCGACGGCACCCAAGCCGACGACCTGAGAGAGCGGCTGCTGAGTACCGATCCGCCCTTGGTGGGCCGGATCGAAAAAGACCTTTTCTGCCTGGACCCCAGGACCCTGGGCAATGACGAATACGGGACCGTGGCTCGGGTTGTGCGCGAGGCCCTCGATTCCGGGTCAGGCACTGATTCGAAATGAACACGAAAGAGGACGACCATATGAGTGTCAAGGAATTTGAGACCAGAAGCTGCTGGGACGTTTATGCCTCCGAGGCCGACTGCCTGGCGATGGATGAACTTGCCGACCGCTACATGGATTTTTTATCGGTCAACAAGACCGAACGGGAAGTGGTGACCTGGGCCGTGGCGATGCTTGAAAAGGCCGGGTTCATCTCCGATCCGGGCACGGGTCGTTTTCTGACCGTGCATCGGGGCAAGACCCTGGTGGCCGCTCGCCGGGGCCGGCGCCCCTTGAGCCGGGGAAGCCGCATGGTCGGCTCCCATGCCGACAGCCCCAGGCTCGATCTCAAGCAGCATCCCCTGTACGAGGATTGCGACCTGGCCCTGGCCAAGACCCACTACTACGGCGGCATCCGCAAGTATCAATGGCTGGCCAGACCACTGGCCCTGCACGGCGTGGCCGTCAAGACCGACGGCCGGGTCGTTCCCGTGGTCGTCGGCGAGGACGAAAGGGACCCGGTCCTGGCCATTCCCGACCTTCTGCCTCATCTGGCCCACAAGCAGGTGGAGAAGAAGCTCTCCGAGGCCTTCGAGGCCGAGAAGCTGAACGTGGTCCTGGGCCATGTGCCCCTGTTTCTGGAAGGGGAGGACAAGAAGGACGGCCGTTTTAAAAAGGCCCTCTTGGAACTGCTTCGGGATCGCTTCGGACTGGAGGAGGAGGACCTCTTTTCGGCCGAACTGGAGATTGTCCCGGCCGGTCCGGCCCGCCGGGTTGGCCTGGACCGGGGACTCGTGGGCGGCTACGGCCAGGACGACCGCATCTGCGGGTTCACTTCTCTGGAGGCCTTTGTCCGGGCCAGTGATCCCGAGTTTACCCAGATCCTGATTCTTTGGGACAAGGAGGAGATCGGTTCCGAGGGGGCCACCGGGGCACAGTCCCGCATCTTCGAATACGCGATACAGGATTTGATCGAGGCCTGGGAGCCCAGGGCCAGTCTGCGCCAGGTCATGTTGAATATGAAGGCCTTGTCCGGAGACGTCCATGCGGCCATCGACCAGGATTACCAGGATCTGCACGACAAACTGAACGCCTCGTATCTCGGCCGGGGCCCGGTGATCTGCAAGTTCACCGGACACCGGGGCAAGTACGGGGCCAACGACGCCAGCGCCGAGTATGTGGGCTGGTTCCGCAACGTCCTCAACGTGGCCGGCGTACCCTGGCAGATGGCCGAACTGGGTAAGGTGGATCTGGGCGGCGGCGGCACCGTGGCTAAGCATCTGGCCGTGTACGGCATGGATATCGTGGACTTCGGGCCCGGGGTCCTGTCCATGCACAGCCCCTTCGAGATTTCCAGCGTGGCCGATCTGTTGGCCACGGTCCGGGCCTATGGGGCCTTTTTCAGGTCGTGAACGCCATGTGAACCCATTGAGGACATCATGTTCGACTCCCGTCCGTATTCACTGGACCGCATCTTCCGGCTGGGCGTGATGGTTCTCATACTCTGGGGGCTGGTCCGGCTTTTGGGATATCTGAGCGACGTACTCATTCCCTTTGCCGTGGCCCTGCTGCTGGCCTATGTCATGAACCCGCTGGTCACGCTTTTGCGCCGTTGGGTCCGCAGTCACATCCTGGCTGTATGGCTGGCCCTTCTGGCCATTCTCCTGGTCCTTGGCCTGATCACGAGTCTGGTGGTACCGTTGATGGTTTCCGAGGTCAGGCACATGGGCCAGCTTCTCAAGGAACTGGTGGACAACTCCAAGTTGGCCCAGCAGGCTGCCGAGAGGATGCCGGCCGACCTTTGGCAGTACATCCGCGATGTGGCGGCTAGGCCGGAAGTCCGGGAATTCTTCCAGCCCGAAAAAGTCATGGAACTGGCCCGGGAGGCCTTCCAAAAAATCTTGCCCGGATTCTTGGGCGTGCTCGCGGGCACGGCCACCATTCTGAGCGGGCTGATGGGCGTGTTCTTCGTCCTCATCTACTTGGTTTTTCTACTTCTGGACTACCAGAAGCTCAGTGAGGAGTGGAAGAACTATCTGCCCGAGACGTGGCGGGAGCCGGTCCTGAGCTTTCTTTTGGAGTTCAACCAGGGCATGAACCGCTATTTTCGGGCACAGGCCCTGGTGGCCTCCCTGGTGGGCGTGATGATGTCCGTGGGCTTCATGCTCATTGGCCTGCCCCTGGGTCTGCTTTTGGGCCTTCTGGTCGGAGTGTTGAACATGGTCCCCTATCTTCAGCTCGTGGCCCTGGTCCCGGCCTTTTTCCTTTCCCTGATGCACGCCCTGGAGACCGGGGGGAGTTTCTGGATCTCCCTGGGCCTGACCGGGCTGGTTTTCGCCGTAGTCCAGATCGTTCAGGATGTCTTTCTGAGTCCCAGGATCATGGGCAAGGTCATGGGCCTCAGTCCGGCCGTCATCCTCCTCTCCCTCTCCATTTGGGGCAAGCTCCTGGGCATTCTGGGCCTGCTTATCGCCCTGCCGGCGACATGCCTCCTTCTGGCCTACTACAAGCGGTTCCTCGCTTCGGCCGCCAGGACCTGACCAGGCGGACCAGGGTCTTTTGGTCTTCCGGATCGGGGTTCGGTGTGTAGCGCAGAGCCTCGTAGAGTTCCAGAATGCGTCCGGCCTCGGGGCCGAGGTCCGGTCTGGCCAGAACGATCATTCGCGACAAATCCCGGGGCCCGGCCCAGTCCGGAGTTGACAGCCCGGCCCTGGTCAACCTGGTCCGGAAACGGTTCATGGCCCGACGGACCGGGTCGGAGTCTCTATTTGGGCGAAGGCGCCAGAGGACGGCCAAACCCAGAATTCCGAGCCCCGTGACCAGAACGATGCCGACTCGGGCCAGAACCCCGAGCCAATCCCCTCTGTCGAGCTTGAGTCGTTTTAGGAGTTCCATCTGTCGGCGTCCGGAATAGTCCAACACCCATTGTTGCCAGAAGGTGTTAACCGCGTCGAGGCCGATCCGCAGTCCCCGGACTCCCTGGGCGACAAAGGCCGGGGCCTCGCCTTGGGCGATGAGGGGTAGATCTGACTGGGGAAAGGTGGCCTGCATGCCGAGTTCGATGCGGTCAGGGGCTACGGCCGAAGTTGGGTCGATCCGCACCCATCCACGGCCCTCGTACCAGACCTCGGTCCAGGCGTGGGCGTCCGAGGCCCGAAGGACGAGGAATTCGGTCAAGGGGTTGATTTCTCCTCCCTGGAATCCGACCACCACCCGGGCCGGGACCCCGGCGGCCCGCATGAGCACGGCAAAGGATGAGGCAAAGTGTTCGCAATAGCCCTGACGGGTCTCGAAGAGGAACCGGTCCACGGGTTCGTCTTCGAGCAGGGGTGGGCTCAGAGTGTAGATGAATTCTTCCCGGCGGATGAGATCCAGGGCGGCACGGACGATCTCCTGGGGAGGCATGCCTCGCCAGGCGGCGGCCAGGGTCCTGGCCTGGGGGAAACCGGTTTCCGGAAGCTGGAGGGCCTGGTTGGGAGGACCCGACGGTCCGGTCCGGTAGATCGTCGCCGATCGGGCCCGAAAGCGAAAGGTGTCGACCGGAGGACGTCTGGGCCGGACGAGGAAGCCTTCGGACAGAACGGCGTTGCCCGACGCGGCCATGGGGAGGTCCAGGGCCGGCAAAAACTCGGTGTGGTCGAATTCGACGGTGATCTCGTAGTCGATCGGCCCGGAAATGTCCTCGATTCGTTCCGTCGGCGGGGGAAGGCCTCTGCGGGATTCGACCCGCCAACCCGGGGTCCAGGCCATGCCGTCGAAAGAGTTCAGAACCAGGGCTCGGAAATAGCGCTGTCTCGAAGGTGGGACCGGTCCGGAGAATTTGACCCGGGCCGCCACGCTCGGAGAGAAGGCCAGGAAGTTGATGGATCCCGGGGCAAGGGTGTCGGTCAGGCCGGTGGAGGCCCCGGCGGCCGGGGCGGCCACTCCCCACAGTCCACCCTGGATTCGGGGGAAGACCAGGAACAGAATCGCAGCCAGGGGCAGGGCCTGGAGCATGAGCAGAGCCGTGGTCCTCGCGGCGGAGGCGGTGTCCGGCCCGGTCTGCTCGAGGCGGACCACGAGGGTCAGGATCAGTCCCGAGCAGATCATGGCGTACCCGGTCATGGGGAGGGTCTTGGCGAAGAGCAGGGCGGTGACGCTCAGAAAGAGGGAAATAAAGAGGATGAAGCGGCGGTCCGACGACCTTCCGAATTCCAGGAGTTTCAGGGAGAGCATGAGGGCGAGCATGGCCGCGCCCACGTCCCGGCCCACAAAACGTCCCGAGGTCAGGACCGCCGCGGCGCAGGCGGCCAGGGTCAGGATCAGCCGAAGCCAGCGGGGCACCTGAGGGACGAGCTTCAGCGACCAGAGGAAAAACCATGTTCCTGCGGCCATGCAGAAGACGATGATCCAGGCCGGGAGGTGGCCGAGGTGGCCCAGCAGGGAGGCGGCAAAGGCCAGGAGAAGGACCCGGTCTCCGGGTCGGGGATCAATTCTGGCCATGGAGAGCCAGGGCCTCCAGAGCCCGGTTTAAATGCCCCTTGCCCCGGGCCGGATCCAGGAATGTCGGGCCGAGGCGCAGGCCAAAGGCCAGGTCCGAGCCGTGGGCGTCGAGCACGGCCCGGGTCAGGCGGGAGAGTCGCTCCTCAAGATCGCGCCCCGGGGTGACCGCGAGATCGAGAATCAGCCCGTCGATCATGGAACCGCTCCTGAAGCTTCGGGTCGTCAGTCCCTGCTCGCGGGCCAGGGCCCTCCATTCGATTCTGCTTGGGGGGTCGCCGGGACGGTAGCGTCGCAGACCCTGGAATTCGTCGGCCGGCACATCCCGGCCAAGCTCTGTTTTGGTCCTGAGCAGGGCCAGGGGAAGGGAATCCCGCGCCGGGGCCGGATAGACCAGAACCTTGGCCTCCGGGTCGGGCCGTGACCAAGCCCGGAATAGGCCTAGGGGAAAGCGGGTTTCGACCAGGACCGGTCCGGGTCTGAGCCAGCCCCGGCGCGGGGCAGTGATACCGATCTCGACCTCAGCGGTGGAGCCGGGTTTCAAAGCGGCCCTCGATGTGGCCGTACCCCGAAACGAGAGGTCCAGGGCCTGTCTCGAGCGATGCCCGGCCCTGACAAGCACCCGGAACGTGGCCACATTGCCCGCGAAGACCGGTTCGGCCTTGGTTCCGACCAGGGACAGGCCGGAGAGTTCGCGGTAGGTGGCCAGGGTGGACAGAAAGGCGGTTCCGGCCAGAAGAAAGACCATGAAGTACGTCAGATTGTTGTCGTAGTTAATGGAGATGAGGAGCAGGGCCAAAAGGAGTAGGCCGAACCAGATCCCGGCTCGAGTGGGAAGGATGAAGATGTCCCGGCGGGTCAGAACGATGGGGAGAGGCCCGGCGGTCCGGCCTTTCAGGAAGGTGTCCAGGGCCGGCATGGTCCGGCCGATGAGGTTTCGGAGGATCACGGCAGGGGGACGGAGTGGAGGATGTCGGTCAGGTCCCCGGCCGAGAGTTCGCGCAGGTCCGGACCTTTGAGCCGGTGTCCTGCCACGTGGGAAAACACGGCCTGGACGTCCTCGGGCAAGGCGTGGTCCCGGCCCTGGAGGAGGGCCCAGGCCCTGGCGGCCTGCAGAATGCCCAGACCGGCCCTGGGCGAGAGTCCGGTCTGAATTCGGTCATTGTGACGGGTGGCCTCGAGAAGGTCCAGGACATAGGCGATCAGGGGCTTGGAGGCGTGAATGGCGGCCACGATGTCCTGCAGTTCACGGACCTTCTGGGGCGTGGTCACGGCCTGGGGCAAGGGGGCTCCTGTCCAGGCCTGGTCCCGGTTCAGGAGCAGGGTTTCGGCGTCCCGTCCTGGGTAGCCGAGGCTGATCCGGAGCAGAAAGCGGTCCAGTTGCGACTCGGGCAAAGGGAAAGTTCCAGCCTGTTCCTGGGGGTTCTGGGTGGCGATGACAAAAAAGGGTTCGGGCAGGGGCCTGGCCTGGCCCTCGACGGTGACCTGGCGTTCTTCCATGGCCTCCAAGAGGGCCGACTGGGTGCGGGGGGTGGCCCGGTTGATCTCGTCGGCCAGGAGTATGCTGGTGAAGACCGGGCCTTCGTGAAAGACGAACCGGCCGGTGTCCCGGTCAAAGATCGAGGCCCCGACAATATCGCCCGGGAGCAGGTCGTTGGTGAATTGGACCCGCTTGAAGTCGAGGCCCAAGGCCGTGGACAGGGCTCTGGCCAAGGTGGTCTTGCCGATGCCGGGAATGTCCTCGATAAGGAGGTGTCCTCCGGCCAGGAGGCAGGCCAGAGCCAGGCGAGTCTCCCGGGCTTTGCCCAAGATGCTTCGTTCCACCGAGGAAAGGATCTCGGTCACGGTTCGGGTGGAAATCGGGCCGGGAACGGCCATAGTTTTCTCCTGTTTCGAGGTTGGGTCAACGAAGGTATCATAGGGACCGTTCGGACAAAGGCAAGGGCCGGAAAGTCCTTTCTTGACCACGGGCCTGGCCTGGCCCATAGTCATCCACCCATTCGGATTTCGAGAATGATCATGACCCCGTCCTTCGTGCACATCGCCCTGTTTTCGGCTCCATACGGTCCGTTGACCTATGCCGTACCCGTTCAGCCCGAGGGCCTGGACTGGTCCGTGGGACTTCGGGTTTTGGTTCCGGTGGGACACGGCGTCCGGGCTGGAGTCGTGGTCGGACACAGTTCGTCAGCTCCCGAGGGGATGGTCGTCAAACCCGTGCTCTGGCCCCTTGAGCTCAGGCCATTGCTGAAGGCGGATTACCTGGACATGGCCAGGCAATTGGAGCTGCGCCAGGCCGATCCGGTCGGGAAGATTCTCGGCCATGTCATCCCTCGAGAGTTCAGGCGGGCAGATCCTGTATTCGAGTTGGGTCCGGGGGAAATTCTGGACGTGACCGCCCTTGCCGCGGGGGGGGAGGCCGACCGGAGAGCCTGGGGACTGGCCTGGAATCGGGGTGAGATGCGGGTCAAATTCAGCCGTCCTCGAACCGATCCGATCTGTCGGGTGGCCAAGGATCCGCCGTGGTCCCTGATGCCGGCAGCCAAGCGTCAATGGCGGATCATGGAGCTTCTCTGGGAGCGTGGGCAGATTTCTCGGTCAGAATTGACAAGGGCTTTGGGCAGGGACGTGCCGACGGTCTTGCGGGCCCTGGAGGCACGGGGGCTGGTCACGGTCCGCAACGAAGGTGGGGATGATTCAGGGCCGATATCCGTTGAACCCGTGGTCCGACACGTCCCCAACCAGGAGCAGGCCTCGGCCGTCTCGGCCATGCTCGACCTGTTCACGGAAGACAGGCCCAGAGCCGTCCTGCTCCACGGGGTTACCGGAAGTGGCAAGACCCTGGTTTATCTGGAGACGATCCGCTTTTGTTTGGAAGCGGGGCGCTGGGCCATGCTCCTGGCTCCGGAGATCGCCATTGCCCTCCAGCTCCAGGCCCAGGCCCGGGCCCTGCTCGGGCCGGAGCGGGTCCTGCTTTTTCACGGGTCCCTGCCCCAGGGTTCCAGACAAAGGATCTTCGAGAAGGTTGCGGTCGGCGGTGAGCCTCGTTGTGTGGTCGGAACCCGCTCGGCCTTGTTTTTGCCCATGCCCGATCCGGGGGTGGTCGTCCTGGACGAGGAGCACGACGCCTCCTTCAAGCAGGACGAACGGTTGGTCTATCACGCCAAGGATCTGGCCTGGTTCAGGATTCACCGTTCCAAGGGACTGATGGTCCTCGGCTCGGCAACTCCGGACGTCAAGACCTTTCACTCGTCCCAAAACGGGGCCATCGCCCGGGTAGAACTCGCCGGCCGGGTTGGGCCGGTGACCCTGCCCCGGGTCCGGCTGGTGGACCTGACAGTAAACGTGCCGATCCGAGGTCCGCTTTCTGCCCCCTGCCACCAGGCCTTGATGGCCACCCTGGAGGCCGGGCATCAGGCCATCATCATGCACAACCGTCGGGGCTACTCTCCGGTCTTGGTCTGCGAGGACTGCAACGAGCCGGCCCGCTGCGAGCACTGCCACGTCAGTCTGACCTTCCACAAGGCCAGAAACAGGGCCGTCTGCCATTATTGTGGCCAATCGGTCCCCGTGCCTCTGGTCTGCGCGTCGTGCGGCTCGACCTCGTTTCTTCCCATGGGCACGGGTACGGAAAAATTGGAGGAGTACCTGAGTTCCCATCTGCCGCCGGAAACAGGGGTCCTGCGTCTCGACCGGGACACATCCAGGCGGCAGGGCAGCATGGAAGACATTCTGGAGGCCTTTGCCCGGGGCAGGTCTCAGGTCCTCGTGGGTACCCAGATGCTCAGCAAGGGACATGATTTTCCGAACGTGACCCTGGTATTGGTCATCGACGCCGATCTGGGCCTGAGCCTTCCCGACTACCGGGCAACGGAGCGGACCTTCCAGTTGTTGGTCCAGGTGGCCGGCCGGGCTGGGCGGGGAGCATCTCCCGGCGAGGTCTATATCCAGACCCGAAACCCCGATCATTATCTCTGGACGTACGTGCTCGGCAATGACTACGAGGGATTTTATGGCCGGGAGATCGGACTCAGGGGGCGGATGTCCTATCCTCCTTTTGTCCGGCTGGGTCTTATTCGGTTCGCCTATCCGGTCCGCTGGCCCAAGGGGCAGGATCTGGTGGAGGAGATCGGGCGGGCCCTTCGGGACAGGGCGTTGACGGTGGGGGCCAGGGTCCTGGGGCCGGCCCCGGCCCCGCTGGCTCTTCTCAAGGGCCGACTCCGACAGCAGTGCATGATCAAGGCCCAGGACTGGGGGGCGATCCGGGACCTTTATCGTTTGGCCGAGGGAATGATCGGGACGGAACGGCGGATGCGGATCGTTCTCGATCTCGATCCGGTCAGCATGCTCTGAGCAATTTCGCTCGCATGAGGGGCTCGTTCAGGGCTCAGAGAGTTTTCGCCGCCCTGATCCGGCGGCGGCTACAAGGGCTTCGACTTCCTCGGCGGTCAATTTCCTCCAGCGGCCGACGCGGAGACCTCCCAGTCGCAACGGTCCCACGGCCACCCGCATCAGGCGGACCACATTAAGCCCCACATCCCGGCACATTCGTCTGATTTGCCTGTTGACTCCCTGAATGAGCACCATCTCGAGTCTGGTTCGGTTTTTCCCCCGGCGCTCTAGAACATGGACCGAGACCGGGGCCAAATGATCCCCCTCGGCCAGGGTCATGCCATGGCGCATGAGATCGAGATCCCTGTCCCGGACCTCTCCGTCCACGGTGACGTGATAGATTTTGGGATGATGGAACCCCGGGTGGGTCAGACGCAGAGCCAGGTCTCCGTCGGTGGTCAGGATGAGCAATCCCTCGGAACCGGCGTCGAGGCGGCCGACCGGAAAGACCCGCCGTTCGCGCATGTTCGGGTCCAGGAGATCGAGGACGGTTCTACGGCCCTGGGGGTCATTGGCTGTGGTCAGCACGCCTCGGGGCTTGTTCAGCATGAGGTAGACGTGTTCGCGGAGAGGAGAGGGCAGAGGTCGGCCGTTCACGGTGACGGCACGGTCCGGGGAAACCTTGGTCCCGGGGTTGTCCTCGACCCGTCCGTCGATCCGGACCCGGCCTTGGCGGATGAGTTCGTCGGCGTGTCGGCGAGAGCAGACCCCGGCTGAGGCCAGAAGCTTGTTCAGACGGACCGGTTCGCGGTCCGGTCCGGAGGTCATGGCCTTTGGCCTCGCGCTAGGGCCTGGGCCTGCAGTTCGCGAAGAATCCGGCCGGATTCCGCACCGAGATTTTGGGATTCGGGCGGCAGATGGACGCTCCGGATCAGATCCCAGTCCCTGGCCATGTCCGCAACGATGTCCGGACCGTTGTCGGCCACAACCAGTGCTGCCAGTCGCCGAAGATCGTCGGGACCGTTCAGGAGGTCCAGCAGGTCCACCCTGGTCCCACAACGAAGTTCCGGGTAGCGGGCGGCCTTCATATGCAAAACGGCGGCCAGCCTTCCGGCCCGGAGAAAAACCTTGGGCAGACGCAGGCGCAGGGCCAGGGATTCGGCCGGTTCATGACCTTCCGCATCGTGACCGTGGTGCCTTGGCCAAAGTTTCGGGTTGGTGCGGGCCTTGCCCAGATCGTGGCACAGGCCCATCCAGACGGACAGGGGATCCCCGGCCAGTCGGTCCATGACC
>RZZR01000055.1 GCA_009929795.1 Deltaproteobacteria bacterium
CATTGGAAGAGCAAAAATAGGAAGGGAGGAAACAGCAAAACATTAAATCATAGGATCCTTAACGCAAGGCGCGAATCTTGCGAAAAGGACCAGACTACTGAGTATAGATGCGGTCGCCGTCCGGTCCGAGCATGATCGGATCATGTTCATCCAGCAGTTCAAAGGACACGCTGAAATTATTGATCCAGGCCAAGGCTCGCGCCTGCTGGAAGACGTTGAAGCTGTCCGAGCGAACGAAAAAGCAGAGAGAATGTTCGTCGGGGTCCAGTTCAGCCAGTTGTGCGCCAAACCACATCTCCCCGGTTTCGTTGATCCCGAGCTCCAGAACCCAGAAGCGTTCCAGCCCGTTGAACTCGAGAATGGACAGGGCCAGTCCGAGGCGGTTGTTGAAATTTTTGTAGTTCTTGCCGGTGGGCGCGATCTGTTCCAAAATTGTGGCCAAGATCTCCTTGGTGGTGGTCTTGCCGGCCGAGCCGGTGATGCCGACGACCGAAGCCCTGGTTTGGCGCCTCCAGCGGGCAGCCAGACATCCAAGGGCCTGCAGGGTATCTCTGACCAAAAGGACCGGGCAGGCTCCGGTGTCCAGTCCAGGGATTATCTGGTGGACAACAACGGCTGCTGCGCCGCGACCGGCGGCGTCCACAGCGAACGTGTGTCCGTCCATGTTCCGTCCGACAATGGCGAAGAACACGTCTCCGGCCTCGACCAGACGGCTGTCGGTCCGGATTTTTCCGATCTGCAGGTCCCTGACGGATTCAAATTCGCCCATGGCGTTCATGGCCCGGGCCATTTGCTCGATGGTCATGCGCATCGGGACCTCCCGGCGGGCGTGGTTTCGGCAAGGGCATGGGCGACGATTTCGATGTCGTTGAAATGATGGCGCTGCCCGGCGATCTCCTGGTAGTCCTCGTGGCCTTTGCCGGCGACGAGAAGGGCCTCGCCCGGAGCCAGGACCTCGACGGCAAGCCGGATGGCCTGGGCCCGGTCGGGTTCTTCGACGATCTGCGGGCATCCGGTCAAGCCGAGGCGAGCCTGGGCCATGATGCTTAGCGGGTCCTCGGATCTCGGGTTGTCCGAGGTCAGCACGGCCATGTCGGCGTACCGGGCCACGGCTTGGGCCATTAACGGCCTTTTGGCCGGGTCTCGGTCGCCGCCGCACCCGAAAAGGACGACCAGACGGGAAAAGCCGACTCGGCGTAGGGTGGAGCAGACCTGCTCCAGGGCGTCGGGGGTGTGAGCGTAGTCCACAAATACATGCCTTCCGTGTTCGTCGCGGACCGATTCGAGTCGCCCGGGAACACGTATCATGTCGGCCACCCTGGAAACCTGATCTGGACCGAGCCCCAGGGCCAGCCCTGCTGCCTGAGCAGCCAGAAGATTGGATGCGTTGTACTGTCCGACCAGAGGGGATGACAGTTCCCAGGATTTATCCCCATAGGTGCAGGCCAAGCGGAGACCGGCGGCGTCCATGGCCAATATGTTTCCGGAGAGAGATCCATCCGGGATTTCTTCGGACAGCCCGAAACCGACGGCCTTGGGCAGGGATTCAAAGAGCCGCCGACCCCAGGGATCGTCGAGGTTGATGGCGGCGGCGGGTTGCCGCCCGTCCATTTCCCGGAACAGGCTGGCCTTGGCCTCGAAGTAGCGGTCCATGGTCCGGTGGTAGTCCAGATGGTCCTGAGTCAGGTTGGTGAATACCGCCGCATGGATGGGAATTCCGGCCAGTCGATTCTGGTCCAGGGCGTGAGAGGAGGCCTCCAGACAGACGACATCCACTCCCATTGAGGCCATGTCGGCCAATCGACGGTGCAGACCAAGAGTATCGGGCGTGGTCAGTGGTGCCGGCTCGACATGTCCGGGCCATCGGTAGGCCACGGTGCCCAGGACGCCGACGGTTCGTCCAACTGCGGAAAACATGGCCTCCAGAAGATGGGTGACCGTGGTTTTGCCGTTGGTGCCCGTCACGGCCACGATGGTAAGGTCCGCCCCGGCTATGCTCCAGGACAGAGCGGCCAAGTCTCCGAGGGCCTGACGCGGATCCGGATGGCGTACAAGAGCCGGTTGGTCGGGCAGGTCGGTTTTCAGGTCGACGACGACCCAGGCCGCGCCTCGGCGCAAGGCCTCCTGCACGAAGTCCGGACCCTGGACCCTGGTCCCAGGAAGGGCGACAAAAACATCTCCGGGACGGACTTGTCCCGAATGGGAACACACGGTCGCCCCCTGTTCCACGGACAGACAGACAGCCTTCCAGAGGTCGGTTTCGATCCGATTTCGGGGCGCGTCGTTGGTTCTGGACATATTCTTCATCGTCTGGTTCGGACTCAGGAGTTTCCAGGTTCGGTCACCCATAGGGTCAGTTCGAGGCTCGGGTCCGAGGGCCAAGGGGAACCGGGCGCTGGTTTCTGTCGGACGACGCGGATACCCCGGCCCTCAATGGCCGGAACGATCCCCATGGCCAGGGATTTTTCCACTGCGGCGTGCAGGCCGAGCCCCACGAGGTCCGGAATGGCGTCCGGGTCCACGATCTCGGCCGGATCCTCGGCTATTATCGGTTCAGAGTTCAGAGCCACGAGGCCCCGGGGGCCGGGGTCTTTGGACATGGCCATGGACATGGCAGGCAGCCGTCCCTGGTCGGAGAGGATCTTGATCCCGATTTCTTGCGCGGCCGGAGCGGCTACCAAACCGCCGTAATGGACCGGCCGGGGCTCGTCGATCATGACCAGGACTACATACTCGGGCTTGTCACCGGGCAGTAAGGCGGCGAAGGATGCCAGATATTTGTCGACGTATTTTCCTCCTTCGGCCTTCTGGGCCGTTCCGGTCTTGCCTCCGACGACGATGCCCGGAATCCTGGCCTTGGTGCCGGTGCCGTCCTCCTGGACCGCGTCCTGGAGCATGCCAAGAACCTGTCGGACGACCTTGCCGCTAAAGACCCTCGTGGGAGGATCGACGGGCTGGTCGAGGTCGAGCTTCAGAGACGGAAGCAGGCCGTCATTGGCCAGACAGGCGTAGGCCCTGGCCATTTGCAGGGCTGTGACGGCCATGCCCTGGCCGAAGGATGCGTTGGCCAGGTCGACCCTGGTCCATTGATGCGGATGGCGGACAAGACCGGAACTCTGGCCGGCCAGAAGCATGGGGGCTTTGGAGGTAAGCCCGGCTTTTTCGAAATAGGAGTGCATGGATTTTGCGCCAAGGTCGAGGCCGATCTTGGCCATGCCGATATTGCTCGAGTAGCGGATGACCTTGGTGACCGGAAGCCATTCGTAGGCGTGGGTGTCCTTGATCCGCTTGCGGTCCACGGCCCATCGGCCCTTCTCGCAATAATAGAGGGCGTCTGGAGTGCAGGTTTTTTCTTCGAGGGCCGCGGCCGCGACAAAGGGTTTGATGGTCGAGCCGGGTTCGAAGACGTCGTTGGCGATCCTGTTTTTCCACTGGGCCGGGGCATAGTTGCGATACAGATTGGGATCGAAGAACGGGTATTGGGCCCAGGCCAGGATTTCTCCATCGGGCACGTGGACCACTAGACACATGCCAAGGCGGGCATTGTGGGCTTGGGTGGCTGCGGCCAGGGCATTCTCGGCCGCGAACTGGATGTTCATGTCCAGGGTCAGACGAAGGTCCTGGCCGTCCTGCTCGCCCTCGCCGGCTCCGGGGGACCAGGACAGACGGTGGCCGGAGGCGTCACGCTGGACACGGGCCTTGCGGACCGTGGGGGAAAGATGCTCGTCGTAGGCCAGTTCTAGGCCTTCAAGGCCCTGCCCCTCGGACCCGACAAAACCGATGAGTTGACCCGCCATGTGACCTTGAGGATAGGTGCGCAGGCTGTCCTTGACCAGATAGATACCGGGAAGGCCGAGCTCGCGAATCTGGACAGCTTGGCGATCGCCGATCTTACGGGCCAGCCAGACGAATCCAGTGTCCCGGTTCAGAAGACCGGCGAGATCCTTGACCGGACGGCCGAGGATCGGGGCCAGGGCCTTGGCGGCGGACTGCTTGTCCTCAACCTGGTATGGGCATGCCGAGATCGAGCGAATGTCCACGCTCTTGGCCAGAAGTCGTCCCTGACGATCGAAGATTTCTCCGCGGCGGCCTTTGATATCCTCCGAGGCCCAGTGCTGCCGCAAAGCCATATCGGCAAGGCGAGGGCCGTCCACGATCTGGATGACATAGGCTTTTGCCCACAAGGCCAGAAGGGCGAAAGACAGAAAGGTCCCGACGAAGAGTATCCTCGTTCGGGACGGGTCCTTGGTCTTTCCGGCTTTGGCGGCGTTCATGACGATCATGGCATCCTGTTCAGGGGGCCTGGTGAGGGAGATCCAGGACCCTCATGTTTTCAGGGTCGGCCGGTTTCAGACCCATCTTCCGGCCTGTTTCCCGCAATCTATAGGGAGACATGAGGTTGACCCGCTCGACTTCCAGCTTGGCCTTGAGGTCGGCCTGCTGGTCGTATCGTTGTTCCAGCCTCTTTAATTCATAGGCCGTATCCACGCCTTCGATGTTCACCCACACCGTGGCCAAGCCGAGGACCAGGGTCAGAAGACTGAGCATCACGATCCAGACCACGCTTCCGTCCTCGCCGTGAACCCGTTCGGCCACCCGGAGTTTGGCACTCCTGCTCCTGGGGTTGGCTTGCTGCTCCTCCAGGCCTGGAAGAATAGGCTTGGAGGTGCAGATCCGGAGAGTCCTTGCATGACCGCATCGGCAGACCGGGTCATGGGGTGGACAGATGCAGCCCTTGCTCTCACGCCGGAAGGCATGCTTGACCCGTCGATCCTCCAGGGAATGGAAGGAGATGACGGCCATCCGGGCTCCGGGATTCAAACGGGCCGGGATTCGGCCCAGAAATTTGTCGAGTTCGTCGAGTTCACGATTCACGGCAATGCGAAGAGCCTGGAAAGTCCGGGTCGCCGGGTGGTTTCTGGACTTGGCCCGAATCTTGGCCGGATAGGCTTTCAGGATCACTTCGGCCAGTTCCACGGTCGTTTCCAGGGGCCGGACCCTTCGGGCATCGACGATGGCCCTGGCGATGCGTCCGGCCAAGGGCTCCTCACCGTACTCGGCGATGATCCGCTTCAGTTCGTGCACCGGCGTCAAGTTTACTAGTCGACTGGCCGGAGCCAAGCCCGATGATGGGTCCATACGCATATCCAGGGGGCCGTTCTGCAGGAAGCTGAACCCGCGTTCAGCCTCGTCGAGCTGCATGGAGGAAACTCCGAGATCCAGAATCGCTCCATCCAGACTTCTCCAGCCTATCTCGGCCAGGACGTCCTCGAAATGGGCAAAGGACGCGTGGGCGAAGATAATCTGATCGCTAACATCGGCCAGATTCGACTGGGCCCGCTCCAGGGTTTTCAGGTCGCGGTCGATACCCAGGACCTCAGCCTCGCCATTGGCGGCCTCGATCAGCGCCCTGGTGTGGCCTCCCAGCCCCAGGGTCCCGTCCATGTACCGCCCTCCGGCTCGGGGGGCGATCCAGGACACGATCTGCTCAAGGAGAACTGGGATATGGGCCATGACGCTCCTCGGGCCGAAATTGTTCTCAACAAATGCCGTATTGTGGACACGCAGGGGATTCACCTCGGGCGCTGAGACTTCGCCCCGTTTGGATGAGGGGACGGCGTTTCCCCTGCGTGTCTCTGGAACTGTCTCGGGTCGGCTGTTCCAATCTTTCGTCCGTAACTGTCTCAGGCTATGCAAACGCCCACAGGGCGAGGGCATCAAAAATCCTCCGATCCGTCAGATTCGGAGGTCGATCCCGTTTTCGGCCAAATTGGTCATCATGTCATCGAAATTCTCCATGACTTCGAGCCGCTGAGCCTCAAACCGGTCCTTGTCCCAGATCTCGATCTTCCGGCCCACCCCGGCGACCACCACTTCCTTGTTGTTGAGGCCCGCGTAGTTTCTGAGATGTGGGGGAACCAGGATTCGGCCTTGCCTGTCCAAGGGGACCTCAACGGCTGCGGCGATGAAGAACCGATGGAATTTCCTGGCCCAATCCTTGGCCTGGTTGAGTTGGCCGAAGCTTTGCTCCAGAGCCTCCCATTCGGGGAGAGGGTATCCGAGGACGCACTGGTCGAAGTTGGTCAGGACCAACTTGCCGCCAGGGGACAGATCGAGAATTTCATCCCGGAATTCCGGAGGAAGACTCAAGCGTCCCTTGTCGTCCTGATTTCGGTATGAATGGCCCCTGAACATCGACGTCGACGACTCCTTTTTCCACTTTCAACCATTGTTTCCCACGATATTTTTCAGTCGTCCCACGAAAAGTCAAGGTGAATTTTCACATGTTTTGATTTCGGCGAAGAACAAGTTTTAAAGTAATTGCTAAAACTTACTATATTTCAGAATAGTTATAATATTTTTTTAAAAAAAATATTCCTAAGATTCTTTTTTTTCAGTATTTGAATCATGGCCAGTCAATCCTTTGAAAATTTATGTTTAATATATTAAAATTATAAAGATTTCTTTCATTTCTTGACGTGGTGGTAAATTGTGGGGAAAATTTTCGCGAAGCTCTTCGGCATGGCCGTAACACTCCCTTGCAAGTCGGTTTGAAGTGACCTACCAACACCCAAGCGGAGTGCCGTCCCGGAAGGCGTCGGCCAGGGAAGTGAATGCCTGTATTTCGAGGGGGAAAGAATGGAAGCGGTCTGCCTCTTGGGGAGCCCGAGGCGCGGAAACAGCGAACGGATGGCCTCCTGGCTGGTGCAGAGTTTGGCCGAAAGCGGTGTGTCCCTGACCACGCATCGTTTGGCTGGACTTGATTATTCCGGCTGCCGGGCCTGTTTCGGATGCAAGGGCAAAAGCGAGTCCTGTGTGGTCGAGGACGATCTGTTCGTGGTACTGGAAGATGTCCGCAGATGTCCGATTCTCGTTTTGGCCTCTCCAGTTTATTTCGGAGACGTCAGTGCCCAGATAAAGGGCTTCATCGACCGCTCCTTCTCCTTCCTGGTTCCAGATTATCCCACGGCCAAGAGGAAGACGAGGCTGACAGGAAAACGGTCGATGGTCATGCTTCTGTCCCAGGGCCACGGCAAAGCGGACCTGTTTGCCGACATCTTTCCCCGGTACGCCTATTTCTTCAAATGGCTTGGCTTTGAAGAGTGCCACATGGTCCGGGCCTGCGGGGTCTACGAGCCTGGGGCAGTGGATGGTCGCGACGATATCCGTCAGGAGTGTTCAAACCTGGCCGAAATCTTGGTCAAAGCCCATGGGGCCGGTGGCAGGTCCCTTCGGCCGGAGAGCTGAAGGTGCTCGATCTTTTGCGTATTCGCAATCTGGCCCTCATTGAGGATGCCGAACTTGAATTTCACCCGGGCCTGAACGTCCTGACGGGGGAATCCGGGGCTGGGAAATCCTTCATCCTCAGGGCGTTGGAGTTCATTCTCGGCCAGAGAATGGGAGCGGAGATGATCAGGTCCGGGGCCGAGAGGGCCTCGGTGGAGGCATTGTTCGTCTTCGACGGCCGAGAAATGGTCCTGTCGAGGGAGATGGCCGCGGACAGCGGTCGATCTCGGATCGTCATCGACGGTTCTCTAGGTTCACAGACTAGGGTTCAGGACCTGCGGCCCAGTCTCCTCCTTCACGCCGGCCAGCACGGCCAACAGCAGCTTCTCCGCCCTTCTTTCCACACCAGGATCGTGGACTCGTTTCTCCCGGACACAGGAGTGCTGGAGCGGTTTTCCGGACTTGTCCGTGAGGTCCAGGCATTGCGGGCCGAGCAGGCTTCCCTGGCCGAGCGGGTCAGAGACTTGGAGCGACAGCGGGAGTTTTTGGAGTACCAGTTGGCCGAGATCGAAAAGGTCGGCCCCAAGCTGGGCGAGGAAGAGGAACTTCTGGCCGAGCGCGAGCGGCTGAGGGCCGAGGAGAAGTCGGGGCGCGGCGTCGAGCGATGTCTGGAGCTGCTGCATGGAGTGGACACGCCCGGCCTTATTTCGCTGACCGAGGAATTGAGCCGGGAATTGGCAGGATTGGAGACCGTAGGCTGGAGCTTAGCCGAGAACGCGGCCCATCTCCAGGAAACGGTCCACGTCCTCAGGGATTTGGACCGGGAATTCAGGGCCTCCCCAGGGCGTCAGGATCCGGCCGTCAGACTGAACGACATCGAGGCCCGGCTTTGGGAGTTGACCCGGCTCCAGCGAAAGCTCAAGCGGTCTCTGGCCCAGATTGTGGATTTGGCCGCCGAGATCGAGGATAATATCTCGTTTCTGGACCGGAGTCGTCTGAAGGCCAAAGACATTGACCGACGTCTGGGCTCTCGGCTGGAGGAATTGGCCCAGGCTGCTCAGGACTTGGCCAAAGCCCGAACCCAGGCCTCCGGAGAGCTTCGTGGCCGACTGGAGAACAGTCTGAGGGAGCTGGGTTTTCCCGAGGGGGTCAGAATTGTTTTCGCGATGGAACCCCATCAGGTCGAGGAGGGGGTGGTGGAGGAGCGGCCGGTGATCCATTGGGTGCCGAATCCCGGCCAGGATCCTCAGCCCCTAGATCAGATCGCATCGGGCGGGGAGTTGTCGAGGTTTTTTCTGGCCCTGGTCGGGCTGTGGGGAGAGCGGGGCAGCCAGAGCCTGCTATTCGACGAGGTCGACGCCGGCATCGGCGGCATGACCTTGAATAAGGTCGGAAGGGCTATCAGGGCCCTGGCCGATCGGCAGCAGGTCATTCTGATTACCCATTGGCCGCAGTTGGCGGCCGGGGCCGACCGCCATTTCCGGATCGAGAAGACCGTGGCTTCCGGCGTGACCACGACCCGCTGCCTAGCCATGGATGAGTCCGAGCGTCTGGAGGAACTGGCCAGGATGGCCGGGGGCGGTGACAGGGGGCTGCGCATGGCCGGGGATCTTCTGCAGGAGGTGAGGGCATGACCGGGGGCGGGTGCTTCGATCTGACCGTGCGGGAACGGATCAGTTCTTCGGACGGCCTATTTCACAGTCTATGGCTGGAGGGGGCCAAGTGGTCGTACCAGCCCGGCCAGTTTCTGATGCTCAGACCAGACTGGGGGCTGGATCCGGTCTGGGCCAGGCCCTTTTCCATCTGCGACGTCAGCCCAAGGGGCCTGCGGGTGTTTTTTCAGACCGTGGGCAGGGGCACGGCCCAATTGGGTCGGATCGCTCCCGGGGAAGCGCTCACTGCCTGGGGTCCCCTGGGCCGGGGCTTCAGCTTCAGGTCTGAGGAGCCAATCTTGATCCTGGCCGGGGGCATGGGCCTGGCCCCCTTTGTGGGGCTGATTCGGGCCCATGGGCGTCCGGAGATGATCCGCCTCGTCTTTGGCCATCGAGCTCCTCTGGAGGCTTACCCCTGGGGGGAATTGGCCGAACGGGTCGAGGCCCTGGAGCTTCGCCAGGAATTCGAGGCCGATGTGGCCGGATTCGTGCTGGTATTGGAGCGTGAGATCAGTCGGTTCGGCACGGCCGGTCCGGTCCTGGCCTGCGGGCCCAAGCCTTTTTTACGGACGGTTCAGCGGCTCTGTCTCGATCATGGAGCCCGGGGCCAGATTTCCCTCGAGAACACTATGGCCTGTGGCGTCGGGGCCTGTCTGGGCTGCGTGGCCAGACACAGGACCGACGGGCTGGTCCAGTCCTGTGTACGTGGCCCGGTCTTTTCCGTGGAGGATGTCGATTTGGAGGAGGGGGCATGAACCTTGCCGTTGATCTGGCCGGGTTGAAGCTCAAGAACCCGATCATGACCGCATCCGGGACCTTCGGGTACGGCCTGGAATTCTCCCGCTACGGCGATTTGACCAAGCTCGGAGCCATCGTGGTCAAGGGCCTGTCCCTCAAGCCCAGGCAGGGCAACCCCATGCCCAGGATCGTCGAGACCCCGTGCGGGATGCTCAACGCCATCGGCCTGCAGAACGTCGGGGTCGAGGCCTTTGTCCGGGACAAGCTCCCCTTTTTGCCCTGGCGGGAGACTCCGGTCATCGCTAACCTCTACGCTCAGGACGTGGCCGAATTCCACGCACTGGCCAGATTTCTGGCCCCAGAGGAGGCGGTGGCCGCCCTGGAGGTCAATATCTCCTGCCCCAATGTCCGCCGGGGAGGCATGGCTTTCGGGCAGGACCCGGCCATGGCCGCCGAGGCCACCCGGGCCGTGCTGGAGGGGGCCGGCGAGAAGCCGGTTATCGTTAAACTCAGCCCCAATGTGACTGACATTCGGGCCATGGCCCAGGCCGTGACCGAGGCCGGGGCACATGTATTGTCCCTCATCAACACCCTGACCGGCATGGCCGTTGACGTGCGGACCAGAAGACCCCGTCTGGCCAACGGCATCGGCGGTCTGTCCGGCCCAGCCATTAAGCCCGTGGCCCTGCGCATGGTCCGCGAGGTTTGTCAGATCACCGACCGACCGGTCATTGGCATAGGCGGCATCGTCTCGGTCTGGGACGCCCTGGAGTTCATCCTTGTCGGAGCCACGGCCGTCCAGGTCGGAACCGGAACCTTCATGCGGCCAGATCTTTGCTTCAGGATGGTCCGTCAACTGGAAGAGGCCGTGGAGGAACTCGGGCTCGAAAGCTGGGACGAGTTCCGGGGGCGCTTGATCACGGCCCGGGAAGGGAGGAAATCATGATCCGCCGTTTCTGCGACATCTGCGGCAAGGAGATCCGGACCAAGGCCGAGGGGCTGTACGCCGGGCAATATGTCCTGGAGATCAAGGACCCCGCCAACTTGAGTCGCCTCGGGGGCAAATCGACTTCTCAGGATCCAACCATCTCCCTGGCATTGGCCGACTGCCACCACCAGGATATCTGCGTCTTCTGCCTGCAGAAGGTCCTGGCCCAGGAGTTTAGCGCTCTGAACCGCCGTCTCGATTCTCGGGGACCAGCCGAGGAAGGATGAGTCCGAAGAAGGAGTCGCCCGAACCGTCGTAGCGCCAGCCCATATGGGCCGCGCAGACGGCACAAGAGGCCAGACTCCAAGCGTAGTCGGGAAACCAGGTGAATTCCAAGGTTGGAGAGCCCTGGACTCTGCACCCCGGGGCCTGGCCGAAACAGCCGATTTCGAAGAGATGGCCATGGGGATTGAGAAAGGCGTGGTCGTGACGGCTGCGCACCGAAATTCTCCATCCCTCGGCCGTGACGAAGTGGCCGCAGGCGGCACAGAAGAACCGACGGCCGGGAGGTCCCTCGGATTCCTCGTTCCGGTGATGTGCGACCGTATCCTGGAGTCGGGCGGGAAGACCCGGGGAGGAAGGGGCCCGGCACGAGGCCGAGGAAGGTTCGTAGGGGCAGGCTTCAAGCATGCCCCTACATTCTTTGGCTTCCATCAGATCAGTTCGGTCGTCAGTACCCCTTCACCTCACTTGATGAACAGCATCTCCTGGTAGCTCGGCAAAAACCAGAGATTGTCGGCCACTAGTCCCTCCAGGGCGTCGGCATGGGCCCGGACTTCTCGCATGGCCGGAATGACCTGCCCGCAACAGAACTCGGCCTCGTCCCTCTCGTCGGCCTTTTTCTCCTCTCGAAGCAGTTTTTCCAGCTTTTCGACGGCCAGGAGCAATTCCCGAAGTCGTTCGGTGACCAAATCCAGGGTCCTGGTCTCGAAATCTTTGCCGATGGCCTTGAGGTTTTGACAGGTGGCGGCCAGTTCCCCCTGGTAGCGCATGGCCGCCGGGAAGATGATGGTCCGGGTCATGCGCACGGCCAGCCTGGCTTCCAACAAGACCGTCTGGCTATACTGCTCGAAGAATATGGACGTCCGGCTGTTCAGTTCCCGACCGCTCAAGACCCGCATACGCTCGAAAATTTCCACCGAGGCTGTGGCCTGGATGTTGGGGATGGCCTCGGGGGCGGTTTGGTAGTTGGGGAGGCCCCGACGGGCGGCCTCGTCCTTCCAGGCCTGTGAGTAGCCGTCGCCGTTGAAGACGATGGTCTGGTGGTCCTGATAGATTTCACGAATCAGGGCCTGGGCGGCCGGGTGGACACGGGAGGGATCCCCTTGAGTCTGGTTTTCGAGACGGGTGGCCACATAGTCCAGCGAATCGGCAAGAATCGTGTTCAGGGCGGTTACGGGTCCGGCGATGGACTGGCTGGAGCCTACGGCCCGGAACTCGAAGCGGTTTTGGGTGAAGGCGAATGGACTGGTCCTGTTCCGGTCCCCGCTATCTCGGGGCAACGGGGGGAGGGTGTCCACGCCTACGGTCAGGGTTCGGCGGGCAGAGGTGCCACAGGTTTGGCCCTGGGCGATGTCTTCGAAGACTTGGGCCAGTTCTTGACCTAAAAAAATGGACATTATGGCCGGGGGAGCCTCGTGCCCTCCGAGGCGGTGGTCATTGGCGGCTGTGGCCACCACGGCCCGGAGCAGACCGGCGTGAAGGTGTACGGCTCGGATCATGGCCACGCAAAAGACGAGGAACTGGGCGTTTTCCTGGGGCGTATCGCCAGGGTCGAAGAAATTGCCCTGGGTGGCATTGCCCAGCGAATAGTTCAGGTGTTTGCCGGAGCCGTTGATGCCGGCAAAGGGTTTTTCATGGAGGAGGCAGGCCATGCCGTAGCGTTTGGCCACCCGTTTGAGGGTGACCATGGTCAATTGCTGATGGTCGTTGGCGATGTTGGCGGTCTCATACAGGGGAGCGATCTCGAACTGGCCGGGGGCGACCTCGTTGTGTCTGGCCTTGACGGGCACGCCCAGCTTGTAGAGTTCCTGCTCGACTTCCATCATGAAGGACAGGACCCGGCGGGGGATGGCCCCGAAATAGTGGTCGGCGAACTCCTGACCTTTGCTTGGCGGGGCCCCGAAGATGGTCCGGCCGGCAGTGATGAGATCCGGCCGGGCGAAGAAGAAATTCCGATCGATGAGGAAGAACTCCTGTTCGGCTCCGGCGTAGGATTGGACCCGGCCGGGATTTTTGTGCCCGAAGATGCCGAGGATCCTCTGGGCGTGGTGGTTCAGGGCTTGTTCGGATCGCAACAGGGGCGTCTTCTTGTCCAAGGCCTCTCCGTTCCAGGAGATAAAGATCGTGGGGATGCACAGGGTGGCCCCCTGGGGGGTCTCCAAGATGTAGGCCGGGCTGGTCACGTCCCATGCCGTGTAGCCCCGGGCCTCGAAGGTCTGACGAAGACCTCCGCTGGGAAAGCTGGAGGCGTCAGGCTCGCCCTGGATCAGGGACTTGCCGCTGAACTGGGCCATGGCCCCGCCCCGGCCGTCGGGAGTCAGGAAGCTGTCGTGTTTTTCGGCTGTCTGTCCGGTCATGGGATAGAAGACATGGCAATAGTGGGTGGCCCCTTTTTCCACGGCCCATTCCTTCATGGCCGAGGCCACGATGTCGGCCACGGACGAGTCCATGGGCTTGCCGTTGGTCCATGTCTCCTGAAGGGTGGCGAATACGGATTCGGGCAGATGCCGACGCATGACGCGCTCGTTGAAGACGTTGGATCCGAAGAGTTCCGTGGGGGGCGTTTCCCTGAAATTCATGGGCGGGACGATCGGCCGATAGCTGTTGATGGCCTGGATGGCGTCCAGACGGGCCCTAATGCCGCTCATTGGCAACCTCCGATTTGACTGGTATTGATGATCCAAAAACGAGGAGCGGACCGTCACCCTTTGGGCGCCGGTTTTCCCCTTTCCTGAAAAGGGAGCGTATCCGTTCATCGCTTAAATGGAAAGAGACTCCGGGCCGGGTTTCGGCGGACGTCCGGACGGGATGAGGAACAGTTCCGCCTGTGGAGAGAGACATGAACAGACATCTGCTCTTGACGGTTGGTTCTGGGCACACGCACCAGCACGCTCCTCGGTTTGTGAAATATTTTTATTCCGGGGAATCCAAGCCCAAGACGACCATCTTTTTCGTCGCCCCGACTGTGGACATGGACATTTCCACTAGCCGGGACCCGGGCCATGCCGTGTCCGAGGCCGAAACCTTAGTGGCCTCCTACAAGCGCAAGGGCCAGAGGGCCTTGGACAGGGCCAGGGAGGATTTGGTCCAGGCCGGTTTCGCCAAGGAAACCATTGAGACCAAGATCAAGGTCAGGAGTTTCGGAACGGTTTTGGACATCGTCCAGGAGACCGGGGCCGGGTACTACGACGCCGTGGTGCTTGGGCGTCGGGGGCTGTCCATGTTCGAAGAACTCATCGAGCAGAGCGTCAGTCGGAAGATCCTGGAGGAGGAAATCGATTTCCCCATCTGGATCTGCAAGGAGCCCCTGCCCGAGAGCAAGAACGTCCTTCTGTGCGCCGACGGCTCCGAACAGAGTTTGCGCATGGCCGATCACGTCGGGTTCATGCTTGAGGGGGTCACGGGGCACGACGTGACCATTCTGCACATCGACCGGGGCAATGGGGACAAGGAGGCGGCCCTGTCCCAGGCCAGGGCCGAGATTCTGTCCAACGGGTTCCCGGCGGATCGGATCCGCGAGGTGGTTCTTGAGTCCGGACAGATCGGGCCGACCATCCTGGGTTACGCCGAGGAAAATGGGTTCGCGGCCGTGGCCATGGGAACCACCGGCGCGGGCAAGAAATCCGGGATCTGGCCCTTTGTGGGCTCGGCCTGTCTGCACGTGCTCAAGAACATGAAACATCTCTGTCTGTGGGTCAGCAAGTAGGTCCAAAAGGCTCGAGGAGGGGCGCCATGCGTTATTTCATCATGGGCGGGACCGGGTTCGTGGGCCGGCATCTGGTCGAGAAAATTCTGGCAGGCGGCGACCAGGCGGTTCTTCTGGTTCGGCCAGGATCGGAACCTCCGGCGGCCAAGGGCCTCGAAACCATCACAGGCAATCCATTTCAGGCCGGGGCCTGGGCCGGGAAGGCCCGAAGCTGCGACGTGGTCGTCAATCTGGTCGGATCGACCATCATGACCAGATGGACGGCCAAGGCTCGGGAGCGGATCATGGCCACCCGGGTCGATTCGACACGGGCAGCGGTCCAGGCCCTGGGCAAGGAAGGGACGAAAACGCTTCTTTGCGCCAATGCCATCGGCTTTTACGGAGACGGCGGCGACCACGAACAGACCGAGAACACTCCGGCTGGAACCGGATTCCTGGCCGAAATCTGTCAAGCTTGGCAGAAGGAGGCCGAGAAGGCCAAGAATATCGGCCACCGGGTCTGCATCATGCGTTTTGGGGCCGTGCTGGGCCCCGGCGGAGGGGCCCTGGCCAAGATGCTTCCCCCATTTCGACTGGGCTTGGGCGGGCCGGTTGGGGGTGGACGGCAATGGTTTTCCTGGGTCCACGTCCAGGATGTGGCCGAGGCCATCCAGTTCCTGGCAGGGGAAAAATCGGCCCAGGGGGTGTTCAATATCTGCGCCCCGGACCCGGTCCGCAACCGGGAGTTCGCCCTGGCGCTGGGCCGGGTCTTGAACCGGCCGGCGTTTCTGCCTTTTCCGGGCTGGGTCCTGCGCCTAGCCATGGGCCAGGCGTCCGATGTCGTCCTGGCCAGCCAGAGGTGTCTGCCCAGACGACTCCAAGATGCCGGGTTCCGGTTTTCCCAACCAAGTCTGGTGCAAGCCTTGGCCGACATCGTGAATGAACAGGCCCGGGGCAAGACCCGGTCAAGGAGGAACGGTCGATGAAAGCCGTCAAATGGATTGTCGGAATCGTGCTGGGCGTGATCGTCCTGGCCGTTGCCGGGGTCGCGGCCCTGGTCGTGCTGGTGGATCCCAATGACTACAAGTCACAGATCGCCGCAAAGGTCCAAGAGACCACCGGAAGAACCCTGGACATTTCCGGGGACATCGGGTGGACCTTTTTCCCCTGGCTGGGAATGGAGGCCGGGGCCATGACCCTGGGCAACGCCCCGGGTTTCGAGGGCAAGCCCTTTGCCGGGATCGAGCGGGCCCAGGTCCGGGTTGCCCTGACGCCGTTATTCAAGGGCCAGGTTCAGGTCGGGACAGTGATTCTTCAGGGCCTGGTGCTGAATCTTGCCCGCGACAAGGAGGGCCGGACCAATTGGGCCGATCTGGCGGCCCGGGAAAGCCAGCCAGCCCCTCCCACGACCGAAGAATCCCAGCCTTCAGCCAAGGCACTGCCGGCTCTGGCCGTGGAAGGAGTCCGGATCGAGAACGCTTCCCTGTCCTGGCAGGACATGGTCGAGGGCCAGGAGGTGGTTGTGGACAAGCTCAACCTGAGTCTGGCCAGCCTGACCCTGGGCAAGCCGTGCACAGTCCTGTTTTCGGGCCAGGTCCGCACGGCCAAGCCGGAGACGGTGACGACCATCGAGATTTCGGCCAAGCCCACGGTCCAGACCGACTTGAAGACGGTCACGATCCAGGATTTCGTTCTCAAGACCGACAGCCGGGGACAGGTTTTCCCTGCCGGCAGAACCGAGGTAACGGTCCGGATGGAGGCCGATCTCGGCCAGGATCAGGCCAAGATCTCGGGTTTCGAGCTTTCAACCTATGGGATCACGGTTCTGGCCGAGGTGTTGGCCAAGATGGCGGGGCAGAAACCAGATGTGGACATCAAGCTCCAGGTTCCGGAGTTCAGTCCCAAAGCCTTGATGGCCGCTCTCGGCCTGCCCGCTCCGGTCACGGCCGATCCCCAGGCCCTGACCAGGGCGTCGACCACGTTTTCAGCCACCATGCGGAACGGAACCCTGGCCTTGACCCAGAATCAGCGGCTGGACGACACCAAGATCGATCTGGAGGCTCAGATCCTCAATTTCGAGGGACCCGCGGCCCGGTTCGATCTGGTCG
>RZZR01000056.1 GCA_009929795.1 Deltaproteobacteria bacterium
TGGCCGTCCACGAGGATATTGCCATTCTTGAGCGACACCAAACCCCGGACCATCGGAAACGTCTCATCCGGAACCGTCCCGACGACCATCAGCATATTCGCTGAGCCTCCTCAAAGGCCAGATGCAGTGCGTAGCCGCACAATGTATGGCCAAACTCCCGTGGACTTGGGCAGTCATCCAGGCTGCGGCCGACCATGATCCTGGCCAGATATGGCACGTCCGGACATCCTCCTCCGGACACGTTCACGATCTGGCGGCTGGCCCGGTCGACCGTTATCTTCATGTTGGCCGCCCGGACCATGACATAATTCCCGAGATTTTTGACATGGTAGATGTCAACCGGCTGCAGCAGACCCTGCCCCACGGCCGCAATTTCCAGCGGCTCCAAGCCGATTCCCTCGAGAATGCGCAGAACCCGGAGTTCCTCCACCAGGGGAAATTCGATCACCAGGTCGCAGCCCGTCCTGATTTGCGGAGGCGGACCTTTGACCTGAACATCCATGTCCGCCCCTTTCAAGGCCGATTCGGCCCTGATAACCAGGCTTGTATGCTCGAACACAAGAATGCCCCGGGCCCGGTCGGCATCGGTCCGCCGGTCGGACCCGGGACGCAGGGAACGAACCAGGGAGCCAAGCCCCCTGGACACCCTATTTTTCCAGGACAAGTCTGAATCCCTCGCCTTCCTCCCGGACATCCACTCTCCACCCCTTGGCCTGCACGGCCCGGGACACGTTTTCCCTGGAGGCCTCGGTGTCGACCAAGACTTCCATTCGGCCCTGCACGGCCAGTTTAACGGCATCCAGGGCCATGAGCACCGGTTGAGGACATGAAAGCCCCCTGGCATCGACGACTTCGGACATGACGACCTCCTATGAACTGCGGCGCATGGTCGCGCCGACAAAAAGACAAAACACCAGGCCGACGATGACGGCGGCCACACCGTGGGGGCCGATGCCGGCCGGAGAACTGGCCAGACCAAAATTGTGGGAGAATGCAGCGCCGACGATCATCCCCATGACGAACACGGCCGCGTCGCCGTCGCCCTCCCCCGAAAGAAAGAGCTGCCTGCCGGGGCATCCACCGGCCAGGGCAAAGGCCAGACCGGCCAGGACCATACCGGCGAAGTTCCATGTCGCCTGGGTATGGGCCACGGGCTGGTTCTCGAATCCGACATTGAACTGGCCGAAAATCATGTTTGTCACCCAGGCCACGACAACCAGGGCCAGAACGCCGGACAATAGGTGCATCTGCCGGAACAGGACGAAATCCCGAAAGGCCCCCATGGTGCAGAATCGGCTCCGCTGGGCCAGGAAACCAACTCCCAGGCCGATGATCAGAGAAATGAACAGCGGGGCATGGGCCGCGCCGGGGCCCTTGACGCTGTAGAACAAGATGCCGCTCTTGGGCTCGTTCGCGATCTGGGGATAGATGAGGAGCAAGGCCAGAAGACCCAGCATGAACAAGGGCATGACCAGACCGACCGTTTTGTGGGTCTCCCGACTCCTGCCGAGATCATAGCCCTTTTTCAAGAACAGGGTTCCGATCCAGATGCCGACCACGAGCCCGATTAGGCCCGGGATGGCGTTCAGATCGCCACCGGACAGACGAAGCAGTGCCCGCCATGGGCAGCCCAGAAAGACCAGGGCCCCGATCATGGCGAACACCCCAAGAAAGAAACGGACGATGGGCGAGGAACCGGACCGGGACCGATATTCGCCAAAGGCCAGGGCCGCGCCCAGGGCCCCAAGGACGAAGCCGATGATCTCTGGCCGCATGTACTGGACAACGTCCGCCCGATGCAGGCCCATGGCCCCCGAGATGTCCCGTTCGAAACAGGCCACGCAGATGCCCATGTTCCCGGGATTGCCAAGCTTCTGGAGGAGCGGAGCCAGCACGCCGATGGCCACTCCCACCGCAATGATGCCCCAACGCGAGGCGAACCAATTTCCTTTCACCGAGGACCCCCTTATTCGTTGAATGTGGACGGTTCGTCCTGGGCATTACGCCACATTCAGTCCCAGGTGAAATTGATTCTCTCTCTTCAGAACTACAAGAGCCATAGAAATTTCCAATCAAAGCGACCAAAAAAACGAGCGTGCCGGGGGGATCAAAGATCCTTTCCGGCACGCGTCACGGGATGGAGGAGAGATGAAGGAAAAAAGAGATCAGACCAACATGTCGGCGATGGTCCCCTTGCCGGTCATATAAGCCCCTAGAACGTCCTGGCTAAAGTCGTAGGTCTGTTCCATGCCTGATTTTGCGCTTCCCGAACCCCCTGGTGAATTCAAAACATCCAAGGTCTTGGAAACCACCTGTGCACCGAAAACCTGCTTGTCGGACGCCAAATCCGTTGCCGCCTGCGCTTGAATAGTCATATCCATGGTCACAACCCCCTTGCCGACAGTTTCATATCTCGTAAATTCTGAAGACGTCTCTGTCAACACGATCCTGTCGATTTGCGGTGGACATTGGCAAACGTCACAAAGGTCAACGATTCTGGCTCTGATCAAGAATCAGTTCGACCTCTTCCCTGCTCAAACCTGTCGCCCGAGCCAATTCCTGAAGAGAGCGCCCCCTTTTGTGGCCGGCCAGAATGGTCTGACGAAGAAAGGCCGGAGAGCGGGAAAAACCCTGAGCCATTTCCAAAAGCCCTTTCAGTTCCCTGGCCCTTTCGGTCAGGCGGATGTCCAGGCTCGAAAGCTCTTGCTGGCGATCCTCGAAAGTAGCCATCATTTGCCGCTCAAGGAGGGATGATTTCTCCAGTCGTTCAACGAAGGTCTGCTGCTTGGTCTGAAGCTCGGTGATCAGCGACCGATAGGCGCCAAGCCGACGGTAAAACGCAACGATCAAGATGAGCAGAAACACCTCACCGATACTGGCGGCCACGATGGCCCACTCAAGATATCCGTTCATCTCATTTTCATGAAGTGCATGGACCGTTCAAACGACAACGTCCAAAAGACCCTGTCGCTCACTGTCATCGGTCTCGGCCTCGGACCGTCGTTTCCGATCATGCCCGAGGCCCTGACCTGAAGCGCCTTCGCGGCGATCATCGACCTGGGCCTGAACGCTTTTGTCAGTCTTTTCCGGCTTGGACACGCTACTCCGATCCCGCTTCTGCTGCTCGCGCATAAGATGCTCAGCCATGGACTGCTGAGCCTCGGGACTGTTCCGGACCATGTCGTGCAACTTCTGGACTTCCGGAGTCTGGACGATGACCAGAGGGAGTTCCACGGAATTAACCGTCATCTGACAACGTACTCCTCAATGAGCAGTTCCTCTAGCTGGCCGTTGCCCAGATACTGGTTCATAACCGCCAGAAGATCCTTTTTGAGATTATCAGCGTTCTCGGCGTTGCGGAGAAAAACCAAATCCTTATTCCGCAAATAATAGTAGACCGCATCCCGCAGAACCATCTTCTTGTGCGTGATTTCCCAACCCAGAAGGTTGTGCTCGGACACCAGCGGCACCGAAAAAGAAAAGGTCAGGAACTCGTAGGTTCCGTTGGTCGAATACTCGACCCAGAAGGGATCGAAGGAAACGATCTCAGGCTCTGGGGCTACTTCCGTCTGATTTTGAGAATCCACGGATTTAAATTCCGGAGTCGGCTGAGGCGAATCCATGCTCAAAAGAAACCACATGGACATCACAGCCACGACCAGAAGCAAAAGTACCCCTCCCCCTACGGCAAGGAGCACGATTCTCCTTTTCCACCAAGGCTGTTGGGTTTCGTCCTTGGTTTCGCCATCGTCCGGGGTCTGCTTGACGGACGGTTGAGTTTCCGCTTCGGAGGCCGACGACGGCTTGGGTTGCGACTCCGGCTCGTCTTCGAGGAACAAGGCATCGTCGAGGTCAAGCTCGACTTTCTGCAACGACTTCGGAACGTTTCCGCCAAATTTGGAGGTATCCAGCTCGGCCTTCTTGTCGGCAGAACCTTGGCCTTGGTCGGAATTCAGGTCGATTGGGTCGTTAGCCATGTCTCATACCCGCCGATGGCGGCGGTCTCCGGCCAGAAGAGAAGCAAACCCCGTTCCAAAGACGTGATGGTGCCCAGAACCTGAGATGGATTGCAGCACGTTGACCCGATGTCGCGGGCTGATGCCCGGGTCGAAGAGACTCAACAGAAGCCTCTTGACCCGCAAAGAAAACTAGGCGAAAATTTTGTCGATTTTCTGACCCAGGGTCTCGGCCGTGAATGGCTTGACAATATAGTTGGAAACCTTGGCCTGGACGGCCTCGATGATATTCTCCTGCTGGGCCTCGGCCGTAACCATCAGAAAAGGCATATCGGCAAACTCCTCGCTGGCCCTGACCTTTCGAAGCAACTCTATGCCCGTCATCTTGGGCATATTCCAATCCGAAATGACGAAATCTATCTGGTCCTTGTTCAAGATGTCCCATGCCGTGGTTCCGTCGTCGGCCTCGATAATATTGTTGAACCCGAGCTGACGAAGGATATTTTTGATAATCCGCCGCATGGTCGAGAAATCGTCGACCACAAGGACGCGCATGTTCGTGTTTGTCGCCATCTTTACCCTCCCGGACCATTTCGGCCGGACGCTTCATGATCGTTTCATTCCCAGCCCATTCCATCCATCCTAACTCGAAGCTTCCGCAGCGCCTGGGAATGGAGCTGGGAAACCCTCCCCTCGGTAATCTCCATGACTTCGGCCACTTCTCGCATGGTCAATTCTTCGGCATAGTACAGGGATAGAACCAGCCTCTCCCTCTCGGTCAAGTCATCAATAAGTTGGGCGAGTTTGTCAACAAGCTCCCGGAACACGGCCTCACGGTACGGCTCCGATCCGGAAAGGCCAGATCCGGCCGTTGACGAAACCTCCTCGATCAAGTCCAGACTCAAAAAAACCTGGCTGTCCAAAGCGACCAGGCCCTGCTCAACGTCCTCGAGGGTCAATTCAGCCCTGGCTGCGATTTCGTCGGTTGCCGGAAAACGACCTAGATCCTGCTCAAGGTCGCGAATGCATTGCTCAATGGTTTTCAGCCGCCGGCGCATCCCCTTGGAAAACCAGTCCATTCGCCGCATCTCATCAAGCATTGCCCCCCGGATTCGGCCGTCGGCATAGACTTGGAAACAGACTCCCATGGCCGGATCGAACTTGGCCAAAGCCTCCATGAGCCCCAAAGAACCGGCGCTAATAAAATCGTGAACATCGACATGCGCCGGCACTCTGGCCTTGAGACGAAAGGCCATCTTTCGAATTCTCTTGCCATAGCTTCGGACGATGTCTTCCTGCGTCTTGAAGTCCAGCGCCGAGAACGGCCGACCTTCCTTCTCCAGGACATCCCACGGTTCAGGTGTTGAAAAGGATCTGTTTCCAGAAAAAGGTGATGTTGCCATCGAGACGATTGGTGACGTTCCAGTGGGCTATGCGGTTCGATGCCTCGCCCAGGGCTTTGGCTGCGGAACAGTCTGGGAATTTGGCCACAAAGGGGACCTGGCTGGCCACCGCCCTCCGGACATGTTGGTCGAGCGGAACATGGCCGACGAAATCAAGCGAAATGCCGCTCAAAAAATGATCGCAGGCTTTGTAAAGCCTCGTGTAGACCTGTTTGGCCTCGTTCTCGTCAGCGACCATGTTGACCAAGATCCGGAATCGATCCACGCCGTGCTTGGCGTTCATGACCTTAACCAGGGCGTATGCGTCCGTGAGCGATGTGGGCTCGGGCGTGAGTACCACCAGACGTTCCTGCACCGCAAGGTTGAAGTAGAGCACATTGTCGTTGATTCCAGCCCCGGTGTCGACAATCAGAAAATCAATGTCCCTGTCGAGGACATCCACGGCCTCGAGAAGTTCCAACTTCTGGCCGGTCGTCAACGCCAACATCTCGCTCACTCCGGAGGCGGCAGGAAGAATGGAAAATCCATACTCGGTCTTGACCAGGATGTCCTGCAGCTTGGCCCCCTCATGAAAAAGATGGAAGAGGTTCCGCTCCGGGGTGATTCCGAGAATGACGTCCACGTTGGCCAGGCCGAGATCGGCGTCCAGAATCAGACAACGTTTCCCCATCTTGTGAAGGGCGCAGGCCAAATTCACAGAGATGTTCGTTTTGCCGACCCCTCCCTTGCCGGAGGTCACCGAAAAGACGAGCGGACAGTTCTGCATGGCGGTTCCTTGAAATCCGGGTCGAATCCGGTCCGTCATTGATGCCCGCCGTTAGCCGGGGGCATGATATGCTTGAGAAGAAGTTGCCAGAAATCCTGGTCCAGGGCAGGAAACAATGTGTCCTTGAGGCCGCTGCCGACCGAAAAGATGGAAAACGGCAACCCTGATTTCCAACCCACGTTGAGCATGTCCCCGAAAGAGCAGGCCTCGTCAAGTTTCGTCCACACGCAACTCGACAATGACGGACAGGAGTAGCGTTCGAGGAAGGCCTCGTACTGTCGCGGAGAAAACAGGGGATTGAGGACCAGATGCACTTTGGCCCGTCCCAGAGCAGACCAACCCGGACTCGAACTCCTTCGGACCATGGACTGACCGGAACCCAACCCCGGAGTGTCCACCAAGACCAGGTCGCAGTCTTCAAGCTCGGCCAGGGCTGTATCAATTCCGTCCTCGGGCCCCGTTTCCCGACAGGCGAGCCCTGACAATTCTGAATAGTGACGCAAATAGCTCCTGGTCCGGCCGTGGCTTCCGTCCGAGTTGAGCACCGCCAGCTTCAGATCCGGATGCCTCCTGCGCAAAGCCAGAGCGAGTTTGAGGACGGTACTCGTCTTGCCCACCCCGTGGGGGCCGACAAACACATGGACACGATCCGGCCATCGTTCCACGCGCCAGGGTTTGAAATCGACCATGGCCCGCAAGGCTTTGAGAACGGACATGTTGGGATCGTCCTTGAGCCTCGACCAAAGGTTCAGAATGAAATCGACGGCAACGCCCTCCTTCTCCAGATATCTCACGGCCACCTTCTGACGGGGCCCCAACCGGCCGAGGTCGACCTGAGGCTGGATCACGGCCAGAAGCGATTCCCTGAGCAGGGACCATTCCTCACGCATGTTGTCAAAATCGTTCCCTGGCCCTCTTTTCCGCTCCGAATCATTTGAAGCAGATGCTTCGAAATTCTCGATCGCGGCCATGACCTCGTACCCAATCTTTCCATCGCCCGGTCCCTGTGTCCCGAGAATGACGGCCTCATCGCCAAGCTCCCGCTTGACCTGGGTCATAACCTGTTTGAGGCTTTTGCCTGTGAAGGTTTTAACCTGCATTCTTCAACTGCACTCTTGACACGGATTCAAGTCGAACGTCCGCCGGAATTTCGGCCTGGGAGATGACCGGAAGATTTGGGAGAAACCTGGCCAAAAGCTGGGCCAGATGGGGCCGAACCATGGGAGTTGTCAAAAGCACGGGCTGGCCATCAGCCACCAGGGCCTTCTGGGTCGACTTGTCGATGGCCTTGATGATCTTCTGGGCCAGGGATGGCTCCATGGCCAGATAGGCCCCCTGATCGGTCTTGCGCAAACTGTCTTGTAGAATCTGCTCCATTTCGGCGTCCATGGTCACGATGGCCAGTGACGAGCCATTCTCCCCGAGATAAGGCTTGACGATGGTCCGACCCATGCGCTGACGGACGAATTCCGTCAACTGGTCGGCGTCCTTCACCGATTGGCCGAAGTCGGCGAGCGCCTCGACGATGGTCAGCATATCCCTGATGGACACGCCCTCTCGAACCAAATTCTGAAGGACCTTCTGGACTTGTCCCAAGGTTAGGATATTGGGCACCAGGTCCTCCACGGCCTTCGGAGCCCTTTGGGACAAGTTGTCCAGCAGGCTCTGAACCTCTTGACGGCCCAGGAACTCGTGCAGATTGCGCTTAAAGACCTCGGTCAGATGGGTAGCGATGACCGTCGAGGGATCAACCACAGTATACCCGGCCATCATTGCCTCTTCCTTCTTCACTTCCGGAATCCAGACCGCAGGAAGATTGAAGGCCGGCTCCAGTGTCTCGACCCCCTTGATTCGATGCTTGGCGTCGCCCGGATCCATGGCCAGGAGGTGATCGATCATAATCTCGGCCGTAGAGACGCGGTTCCCCTTGATGAGCACGGCGTACTCTCCAGGCTTGAGCTGCAGGTTGTCGCGAAGGTGCATTGACGGAATGATAACCCCCATATCCAGGGCAAACTGCCTCCTGATTGAGCGGATCCTGGACAAGAGATTCCCGTCCTGCTCCTCATCGACCATGGGGATGAGGCCGTACCCGACCTCCAATTCCATGATGTCAAGCGGGAGAAGTGACTGGACTTCCTCCGGCGTGTCAAGGGCGGGCTTCTTGACCTTGGGCTTGCCCTGAGCATCCTGGCCCTCGGCCAGTGCCCTCTGACGAGAGGCCACACAGGAGACTGCGAACATGACCCCCGAAAGGAGCAGAAAGGACATGGTCGGCATGCCAGGAACGATGGCGAAGAGAAGCAGTACCCCGGAGACCAGCCTCAATGCCCGAGGATGAAAGGTCAGCTGGCCGATGAATTCCTCGCCCATCTTGGCCTCGGCTGCTGCCCGGCTGACTATGATGCCGGCCGAAGTGGAGATGATCAACGACGGAATCGTCGCAACCAAACCGTCGCCGATAGTCAGCAGGGTGTAGGTCTTGGCCGCATCGGCCCAGGCCATGTCCTTCTGGAGCACGCCGATAAACAATCCGCCGACGATGTTGATGACCGTGATGAGCAGACCGGCCTTGACGTCGCCCTCGACGAACTTGCCGGCACCGTCCATGGCCCCGTAGAAGTCGGCTTCCTTGCGGATCAATTCCCTCTGCCGAAGCGCCTGTTCCTCGTCGATCAATCCAGCGTTCAAATCGGCCTCGATGGCCATCTGCTTCCCCGGCAGGGCGTCCAGGGTAAATCTGGCTGCCACCTCGGCAATCCTAGTCGTACCGCGGGTGATGACCATCTTGTTTAGGGCGAAGAGGATGAAAAAGATGACCACGCCGATGACGTAATTTCCTCCGACCACAAACATGCCGAAGGCCTCAATGACCTTGCCCGCCGCCTGAGGCCCTTTATCCCCGTGAAGCAGGATGAGCCGGGTCGATGCTACGTTGAGCGACAGCCTGAGCAGGGTGGTGATGAGCAGAACCGAAGGAAAAATGGAAAACTCGAGGGGTGAACCCATGAACATGGTCGTAATGAGCACCACCAAGGCGAAGGAAATGCTGAAGGCCAACATGACGTCAAGGAAAATCGTGGGCAACGGAACGAGCATCATGAACAGGATGAGAACTACCCCTCCCGCCAGCAGGATGTCCCCCTGCTTGGCGAACTTGGAATAGTCCACGTTCATAATGGCCGATTTGAAGGCTGTTGCCATAATTTTGACGCCCCGGTTCTCTGTTAGGTCGTGTTCCGTCCCGCCGCTACGCCCTGGTCTCGACTCTCTGTGACGACTCGAACCAGGCCCTTCAAAGTCTCATTTGCCGCCCGTCAATGAGGCCGTCCCGGCCTGGCCTTGAACACCTGAGCCAGAATGGCGGCCACCGCTTGGTACATTTCTTCGGGGATGACGTCCCCCACTTGTACTGAAGAATACAATGCCCGTGCCAATGGCTTGTTCTCCCGAATGGGTACCCTGTTTTCCCTGGCAATGGCTTTGATCTTCTCGGCCATATGGTTCACGCCCTTGGCAAGAACGATGGGGGCCGGAGCCTGCATGGGGTTGTACTTCAGAGCCACCGCGAAATGGGTCGGGTTGGTGATGACCACGTCGGCCTCGGGAACCTTGGCCAGCATCCGCTGCTGCATGACGGCCATCATCTTTCGCTTCTGTTGATTTTTGATTTTCGGATCACCCTCGGCCTGCTTGCGTTCGTCCTTGACCTCGTCCTTGGTCATCTTCAGGTTCTCTTCATAGTCCCAACGGGTGTAGACGAGGTCGGCAATGCCTATGATAAGCATCGGAACCAGTGCATACTGGGTCATGGTGAACCCGGCAGCCAGGATGTAGGCTGCAATGCCGCTCACATCGGCGAAAAAGAGAGGGGTGACCTTGAAGAATTCGGCCTTGAGGACCAAAAATGTGGCAAATCCCACGGCAGAAGCCTGTCCGAGGCTCCTGAACAACCGGACAATGGCCTTGGGATCCAGAATCAAGCGCTTGATCCCGGCCAAAATATTGAGTCTGAGTTTTGGCTTGAGAACCTTGCTGGCCCATACGTTGCCGACTTGAAGCCGCATGACCACGAATGCGCACGTTGCCACGATCAATAAAACCGGCAGGACCATCTTGGCGAAAACGATGATGCAGTGGACAAAGAGATCGTAGACCGTGGCCGGATCAAAGGACATGTTTAAAGCCGGCCCGGTGAACAGGCGGAATAGCCCCTCCATCTGGGCCCAGATGTATCCCAGGCAAATTCTGAGGGCGATGAGACCTCCCAAAAGAATGATCGGCTTGCTGATCTCCTGGCTCTTGGGGACATTTCCTTCGTTCCTGGCCTTATTGCGTCGTTTTTGCGTTGCCGTTTCGGTGCGACTCGGATCCTGCTGGGCCATCGCTTTCTCCTACATCCCGGCCCGCATGAGCTGGTTGAACATGGGCAGCATGCGGGAGACGAAGGCCTCCATATTCTGAGCCAGCAGTGTGAACAGAAGTCCGAGAAACAAGAACCCGACCCCAATCTTCAAGGGAAACCCTATGAGCAGAACGTTCATCTGCGGTGCGGCCCTTGATATCAGGGCCAGGGCTAGATCGACGAGAAAAATGGCCGCGATGACCGGAGCGGCCATCTTGATGGCCAGAACGAACATCTGGGCCGAGGCAGAAAAGACCACCCGGGTCAGACCCTCGGTCACCAGAAGAGCTCCGGGAGGCACAAGCTTGAAACTGACGGCCAGACCCTTGAGCATGACCAGATGACCGTTTAGGCTGAGAAAGGTCAACAGGGCGATCATGTACAGGAAATGGGCTGCAACGCCCTCCGATGCTCCTGTGTCCGGGTCCACGGCATTGACCATGGAAAAGCCCATCTGAAAACCGATTACCTGGCCCCCGGTCTGAACCGCGGCAAAAATGAAACGGACCATGAGGCCCATGACCAGGCCGAGCAGAAGCTCCCCGAGGATCAACAGGAGCAGGTCCCAGGGGCTTGCCGGCAAGAGAACCCCCGAAAAGGAAAGGGTCGGCCACAGCGAGAGCGTCAAGACCAGGCACAGGGCCCCCTTGACCGACTTGGGAATCCCTTCCCCTCCAAAAAATGGAAGAAGAAACAGGACCAGGCTGATCCTGATCAAGGTGAGGAAAAAACTGAACAGGGAGAGCGTGTCGAGTTGGAAGAGATCCATGCCCGCAGTTTAGCAAGACATGGACCATTCCGCCGGCATAAGACCGAAGGGATCAATTGAGGATATATTTTTCCGGGTCGATGGGAATGTTATTCAGACGGACTTCGTAGTGGAGGTGGGAGCCGGTGCTCCTACCTGTGTTACCCACATAGCCGATCAGCTCTCCGCGCTGGATTTCCACGCCTTTCTGAACCGCGAATTTGCTGAGATGAGAATAGACGGTCCGAATGCCGTGTCCGTGGTCGATGATGATCGTCTTTCCGTAACCGCCGTCACGGTCGGCCTGGACCACCTTGCCCCTGGCGGTGGCGAAAATCGGGGTCCCGCTCGGAGCGCTGATATCCAGACCCTTGTGAAACTCCAAGCGGCCGGTGAACGGTGACTTGCGCTTGCCGAATCGTGAGGTCACCCATCCCTCCGTGGGCCAGATGGAGGGAGTTGCCGACAAAATATCACGCTTCTGGCGAAGGGCTTCGGCCAGCTCCTGCTGATGAACCTCCTCCAGGCGGGCCTCGGTCTCGAGCTGTTCGAGAAATCCGTGCATCTTCTTGGCCAGAAGCTCGTTTTTGTGGAGCGGCAGATAGTTTTCAACGAACTCCCTGCTGCTGGCCCCGCCCACGGCGCTGAGGTTCTCGGCAGGAGCCGGGTCCAGATCGATCATGACCCTGAGTTTGGCGTCAAAATTCTGGATGCGGCTGATGTCCCCTTCCAAAGTTCGTATCTTGCTGGCCAGGCTCAGAAGCTGCTCCTTCTGGGCCTGAGAGGCCTTGATGGTGTCCGCCAGTTCCCTCTCGGCCACATGGTACCGAGTGTAATATTGGTAGAGGACAACATTGGTCCCAACCGCGCCGAGAAATACCAAAAATCCCAAGGCGAATAACCATCCTCGGCATTGAATTTTTCGACAGAGGCCGATGTTGTCCCTGAAAAAAACTATCTGGTATTTTCGAAACAGCATGATGGTCCCCGAAAGAAGGTTGCTCGATGGTCGAAGCCGAAATCAATTGAGGGACTGTTACGAAAGCGCTCCTGTCAAGTCAAGCTGCCAGCGACGCAATCCATTGACGATATTCTTCATCATGCGGCGATCCCCTCGCGTCAAATCCTGCACCCTCTCAACCATTTCCTTACGGGCAGTCGATGCGGCCGAAGGGCAGGGATTGCTCCAGATCGGCAAATTCCAGGACTTGGCCGCCGGACGGATATATCTCTTTTCCACAAGCAACAGAGGCCTGATGACCAGAAGTTCCCGGCCAAAAAACCACTCCCCGATGGACATTCCGTCAACCCGCCCAGTCCGGACAAGATTAAGAAAAAAATTCTGGACCAGATCGTCGGCGTTGTGGCCAAAGGCCAGATGGGTCAGGCCGTACTCCCGGCACCGATCGAACAACCACTTGCGTCTTCGCATGGAGCAGTAAAAACATGGGGATCGCTTCCGGTTTTCCGGGCCATGGGCCTCGGGGCCATGGGCGGAGACGGCCGCGTGTATCGCTAGGCCTCTGGCCTCTGCCCATCCGACCAGGGGAACGTGGTTGCCTTCGTCGAAACCTGGATTGACGTGCAGGACCATGATCTCGAATGGAAAGGGGACGATCCGCTGGCGCATGAGCAGGACCTGAAGGAGAACCCAGCTGTCCATCCCGCCGGATGCCGCCACGCCGATGCGCGCGCCGGGCCAAATCATGTTCGTAGTCTGCATGACTCGGCCGGCTTCTCCCAGACACCGCTTCTGGGCGTAGGTCAGTTTCCCCCATTGGGCCATAAAAACACCGCCAAAATTACCAGCTCAAATAGATAACTCCGCATTACGGACTGTTTGACCTGCGGAAAATTTTGCACCAAAAAAGAGGTGCTTCAGGACGGTGCTCCGTCAAATCAGGGTCACGCGCTTATATTCAGCTTCGGAGGCTCGAATGGAATTCGAGGTCAATGCTGGGTCTTTCCCGGAAAGTCAACAAGTCATCAATATCCGCCGCGACCGCTGCGACGGATGCGCCATGTGTATTGATGTCTGCCCGACAAAAGCGTTAAGCATCATTGAAAATCGGGATCGACCTGGAAAGCATATCGTCTTTGTCGCCCCTCGACTATGTCACGGCTGCGGGCTCTGCCAGGCCACATGTCCCAAGGAGGCGCTCTTCCTGCCCGGCCTCAGTCCGGATGAAATTAGAAAGTATCTCGCTATGGCAATCAAAGAAATTCAAGACACACAGACCGAGACCTGAAAGGGATCAACATTTTTCTTGACAAACAGCAATCAGTTAGATAATTTTTGCGGTTCGTTTCTTTAAAGAGAGCCCTGCTCCCATCCAACCCCAGGGAATGAGATCGAAGTGATCGCTCGCGTCATGCGTCCTTGTTTCATCTTGAACTGCAACCGAGTTTTTCATCCCGGCCGAACCAAGCCCTTGCATCACCCCCGGAGTACCCCATGGCCAGAATTACCGTCGAAGATTGCCTAAAGCAGGCGGACAACCGATTCCTCATCGTCCAGATGGCTATCAAGCGGATCAAACAATACCGCGAGGGATATCTGCCCCTTGTTCAATGCGATAACAAGGAAGTCGTGACCGCTTTGAGAGAGATTGCCGCCGGAAAGATTCTTTCCGTCCCGGCGGCTCAGGAAGAGGAAGCCTAGCGCCCCGGTCATGGCCAAGAGGGACTACTACACCATTCTCGGCGTCGACAGGAATGCCGGCGAGGAAGAGATCAAGGCCGCGTATCGGAAGCTGGCCTTCAAATATCATCCCGACCGAAACCCTGACGATCCGGAGGCCGAGGCCTTATTCAAGGAGGCCGCCGAAGCCTACGAGATCCTCAGGGATCCTCAAAAACGGCGGATGTACGACCAGTTCGGCCACGAGGGCCTAAACGGATCTGGCTTCCAGGGCTTCCGTTCGACCGATGATGTCTTCTCCTCCTTCGGAGACATCTTCAGTGAGTTTTTCGGCTTCGGTTCCCGGGGGGGGCGTTCGTCGCAACGGGCCGGTGCGGATCTCCGCTACAACCTGACCATCTCCTTTCGCGAAGCCGCCCTGGGCACGGAGACCAAGCTCCGCATTCCTCGGAACGAGACCTGCGATCGATGCCGCGGTACCGGCGCCGAACCCGACCACCCGCCTCAGACCTGTCAACACTGCCAGGGCCAGGGGCAGGTCTATCAATCCCAGGCATTCCTGCGCATCGCCATGCCTTGCCCAGTTTGTCACGGTCGTGGAGTGGTCATAACCGACCCATGCACCGAATGCCGCGGACAGGGGTCGGTCCGCAAGACCAGAGAACTCAGTGTCCGTATTCCTGCCGGAGTCGACAACGGCAGCAGGCTCCGTCTCAGGGGTGAGGGGGAACCCGGCCAGAACGGCGGCCCTCCAGGCGACCTGTTCGTGGTCCTCTACGTCGAGGAAGACAAGGTCTTCAAACGTCAAGGACAGGATCTTATTACGAACGTATCCGTGAATATCGTTCAGGCCGCTCTAGGGGCCAAGATCGACATTCCCACCCTGGACGGCGAAATCTCCATGGAAATCCCGCCTGGGACCCAGAGCGGCAAGATCTTCCAGCTCGGGGGCCTCGGTCTTCCCTATCTCGGCAGCACACAGAAAGGGAGCCTTCTGGTTGAGGTCATGGTCGTGACCCCCACCGGGCTGTCCAAAAAGCAGGAGGAACTCCTACGAGAGTTTGAACGCCTCGAAAAGGACAAACCCATGGAAAAGGTCAAGGGATTTTTCAAGAAAGCCAAGAAGGCCATGCAGGGATGACTGAAGACGGACTGACCCACATCGATGCCGACGGCCGGGCCCGCATGGTTGATGTCGGTGGAAAAAAATCGACCAGACGTCGGGCCGTGGTCCAAAGTCTGGTCAGACTGAACCCGGACACCTTTGCTCTTCTAGAACATCAGGCCCTGCCCAAGGGCGACGTGCTGACCACGGCCCAGATAGCCGGCATCCAGGCCGCCAAAAAAACGGCCGACCTCATCCCCATGTGCCACCCGCTTTTCCTCAGCCATGTCGACGTCCGCTTTCGACTTGATCCAAAAAACCACCTGATCGTCGTCGAGGCCGAAGCGGTCACAACCGCACCCACCGGCGTCGAGATGGAGGCTCTGGTTGCAGCCCAAGTAGCCAGCATGACCATCTATGATATGTGCAAGGCCGTCCAGCGAGACATCGTCATCTCGGACTGTCGGCTGATTCACAAGAGTGGCGGCCGCAGCGGCGAATACAACGCCTGAGCGGAGAACTCCCTACCAGACTCGCCGGACTGGCACCCCCTGCCCGAACATGTGATCCTTGATCTCAGGAATCGTGTACTGGCCATAGTGAACGATGGATGCGATCAAGGCTGCCGAAGCCCCTCCCCTTGTCACCGCGTCGACCATGTGCCCGGGGTTCCCAGCCCCGCCCGAGGCGATAACCGGAATAGTCACGGCGTCAACGACCATCCTGGTCAATTCAAGTTCATAACCGTCCTTGGTGCCATCGGCGTCAATGGAATTCAGACAGATCTCCCCAGCGCCAAGCCGCTCCACCTCTTTTGCCCACCACAAGGCGTCGAGCCCCATACGTTTTCGGCCTCCATGGACGACGATCTCGTATCCCGAAGGGATAGCCTCTGAGACGGGCACCCTGAGGACGTCCATACCCACGACCACACACTGGGAGCCGAAGGCCTCGGCTCCCAGTGTGATAATTTTCGGGTTGTTTACCGCCGCCGAGTTGACCGAGACTTTTTCCGCTCCAGCCAAAAGCACGGCCCGCATGTCCTCGACGGTCGAAATCCCTCCTCCGACGGAAAAAGGAATGAATATTCTGGCCGCCACCTCCTCCACGACCTTGATCATGATCCCCCGCCGTTCGGCCGAGGCTGTGATGTCGTAGAAGACGATCTCGTCGGCTCCTTGCTCGTAATAGACTTCGGCCGACCGAACCGGATCGCCGATGTCCACGTTGCCCTTGAACTTGACTCCCTTGGTCAACCGACCGTCCCGGACGTCCAGACAGGGAATGACCCTTTTGCTCAGCACGTGTTCAATGCTCCTTGCAGTAGCGATGGAAATTTTCAAGGATGGTCAACCCTGGTCGGC